>JAZNFW010000097.1:0-8057 GCA_045576175.1 Clostridia bacterium
TCCTCTATGTTTATTCCCGTGTTTTCAAATTTTTTGGATATGTATACAACAAGCCTTAAATTTCTTTCTATAAGCTCATTTCTCACAAGATGCGGATTTGTCTTAAATATCTCTATGAGTCTTTCTTCCTCTTCCTTTGAAAGCGGAGGAGGAAGTGTGGTGGCTCCGCCTATGTAGTGTATCTCACCGCAAAAAATCTTTTGCAGTATGCTTATAAGAGACATCTTCAAAAAATCAAATCCTTTCATAAATTTGGACCAATAAGAGCGTTGTAGTCGCCCCTGCCCGATAGAACTCCGTCAAAAACTGCGGTTATTACATTGTCTGCTTTTTTTGCATCAATCTCCACTAGGTCGGGCACAAATGCCGCAAGCAGTCCGTTCTTTTTGCCTATGGATGAATAGGGGATAAGGCGAAATCCCAAGGGGAGATTCTCTTCGTCCGAGAGCATATTTTCTATATCAAAGCTAAAAAGGGGCGAAAGGGTTTTAGCCTCCGCTATTATCACCTTTCTTCCTGTAAGGGGGTCAGTAAGCATATTGCCCGTATCTATAAGTGCGGTAAGCTCCACTGCCTTTCCGAGTCTGTAGAGCTTTATTCTGGCAAAGCTTCTTTTAGTCGACCTTTTAATAAGCTTCTGGAAGGCAACAATAAGAAAATATGCACCCACCGAGAAAAAAATAATGTAGTGTGTGGGTATGTCAAAATAAAAGACGCCGTTTTTAATCACACCGCCAAGGCGTATGCCCATATTTGAAAAATACAAAAAGGCTAGCATCAAAGTTCCCATAGCAACAGTAAGAAGTATAAAAATAAGAGAGCGTTTTATAACAGAAAACACACCGTTTGCTCCAAAAGCCGTTACTACTATAAGGCAGGCAAAAAGAAAACGCATCACCAAAGAAGACAGGGCACTAAAATCCCCCACAAAAACAAGACAGGAGTAGATTGCACCCACCGCAGAAGCTAAAATAATTCTCACAGTTTTTAAAGGAAGCTTAAGTATATATCCAAGACACAAAATAAGGCTTGTGTTTATGATAAGGTTTACAAAAAAGAGAACATCTATGTATATCGTGCCCATCTAAATCATCTCCTTTTTAGTCAATTTTAACACAGCGGTGCGGTAGAATTTTGTAAAAAGGAGGGGGAGGATAAATAAAAAATGTTGTTGCTATTTAATACAAAATATGTTAAAATATACACATCGTATATATAATTACGGAGGTAATGTTTTATGAAGGTATTAGCATTTGACTTTGGTGCTTCCAGCGGACGTGCCATATTAGGTAGCCTTGAAAACGGCAAGATTGTTTTAGAAGAGGTGCATCGTTTTGACAACGAGCCTGTTCTTATGAACGGCGGATTTTACTGGGACATCGCAAGACTCTTCCACGAAATTAAGCAGGGTATAAGAAAGGTTAAGGATGTAGATTTTGAAAGCATCGGTATAGACACCTGGGGTGTTGACTATGCTCTTATCGGCAAGAACGGAAAGCTTTTAGCTAACCCCTATAACTATCGTGACGGAAGAACAGCACAGCCTATAGAAAATGTAAGAAAGCTTATGTCCGACAGAGAGCTTTATATGAAAACGGGCAATCAGTTTATGACATTTAACACAATATATCAGCTTCTTGCTCACAAGGAGCTTGAGAGTGATATCTATGGAATTGCAGACAAGTTCCTTATGATACCCGAAGCATTTGGTTATCTCTTAACAGGCAAGATTTACGGCGAAAAGAGTACAGCATCCACCACAGCTCTTTTAGAGCCATACACAAAGGAGTGGAACTGGGAGCTTATAGACAAGGTTGGTTTAAGACGCGACATATTCCCCGAAATGGTAAATCCCGGTACAAAGGTAGGAGTTCTTACTCCCGAGCTTTGTGAGGAGCTCGATATAGATGCAAAATCCGTTGTAGCCGTGGCAGGCCACGATACAGCAAGTGCGGTTGCGGCAGTTCCCGCATCAGAGGAAAGCTTTGTATATATTTCCTGCGGTACTTGGAGCCTCTTTGGTACAGAGCTTAAGTCTCCTTGCATAAGCGACAAGTCTGCCGAGCTTGATATAACAAACGAAACAGGCTACGACAACACCACCAGATTCTTAAAGAACATAATAGGCCTTTGGATTATTCAGGAAACACGCCGTCAGTTTAAGCGTGACGGTAAGGAATACAGCTATGCCGATATGGAAAATATGGCAAGAGAGGCAGAGCCGTTTAAGTGCTTTATAGATCCCGATGACCCGGTATTTATGCCTCCCGGAAATCAGGTGCAGAGAATTAAGGACTACTGCAAAAAGACAGGGCAGGCAGTTCCCCAAACAGATGGAGAAGTTGTTCGTTGTATATATGAGAGTCTTGCACTTAAGTACAAGCACACCTTCAATAGCTTAAAGGAATGTACAGGAAGCGACTTTAAGGCAATACATATGGTAGGCGGCGGCACAAAGGACGGCTTCCTCTGCCAGATGACTGCAGACGCTACCAAGACTCCTGTTATAGCAGGACCTATCGAAGCTACAGCAGCAGGTAATGTTGCAGTTCAGCTTATCGCTGCAGGCGAAATCAAGGATTTAAAGCAGGCAAGAAAGATAATTGCAGAATCCTTCGATGTTGTTCACTACGAGCCAAAGGATAGCGGTTTTGATAAGGCATATGAAAGATACATCAAACTTTTGTAATGCTGAAACACTAAATATCATAAAAAAGGGAATGTAAAAAAAGCGCAGAGCGCTTATAGGCTTGATTGCTGACAATCCAAAGCGTAAAAGAACAGCAAAACAAGAAAATTATGTAGAAACCTGCAAAATTTGCAGGTTTCTTTGTATTTTTGCCTATAAGCTCTAAGCGAACTTCACCTCTCGACGTGCCCTCGCACGCCTTCGGGTCCCCCTTGCAAGCAAGCTTGCTTCGGTTCAGTTCGCTTATTCTGCATCTTTTTTTCCATCCCCGAAAAACTTCAAAAAGGGACTGTAAAAAACTATGTTTTCTTACAGTCCCTTTCTTATTTGTTATTATTTTGTTTTGCACTTTTCTATACATTCTGCTTTTAATAGATTTCGTATAATATTTTAATTACCTCTGCCCTTGTTATTCTCTCTGTCGGCTTTACCGTATTATCACTATAGCCATTTATTATTCCAAGGCTCGTGAGCTTTGTAAAGGCATCATTGGACCACGATGGAATTTGCGTCTTATCGGCAAAATCCATCTGTTTAAGTTCGACATTTTCCGGAAGAAGTCTTGATATAACAGTTACAGCTTCTGCTCTTGAAAGAGTTGCCATAGGGTCAAATACTACTTTTCCGCCTGCGGCTTTTCCTGTCATCACGCCAAGAGAGCTTAGCGCCTTTATGTGCGGACTGCACCAGGAGGGAATAGAGTCTATATCGTCTAAGTTAATTTCCTCGTCTTTAAATTCACTTGTGTCAATTCCCATAAGATTTGCTACCATCACGGCAAATTCTGCTCTTGTTATGTTGTCTGTAGGCTTAAAATATGTTTTACCATTTTCCACAGAGCCGTTTACTACGCCAAAGTTATTCATATAGGTTATATAATCTCTTGCCCACAAATCTTCTGACACATCTTCAAATATATTATTGTAGCTCTCGCCCTTTAAGGTGTAGAGCGCAACTGTTGTGTGTCCGCTGTCTGCTACAGCTGTTACGGATATTTTATGTGTTTTGTTATCGGAAAACACAAGGTTTATTTTCCCGTTTGAAATGGCTTCTTTCACCTCTTTGCCGTCTGCCTTTACCGACACATTGGAAGAGGTTATCTCCTTGTTTTCGTCGCTTTCAAAATGTATGGTCACATTACCTTTTTCATCCTCTTCAAATTCTACTCTTATATAAGGATTTGGTATTTTAACCTCTACGTCTATTTCCTTTGTGTACTGACCTGCAGTTATGCTTATCTTTCCCTTGCCTTCGTTAGAGGACGCCTTAAAGAGACCGTCCTTTGTTATCGTGCCTATGTTATCGGAGCATTTCCACACAAAGCATGAGTCATCGCCAATGAGATTTTTGTTTCCTACATATGCATATGCATTAAGCTCAATTTGACTATCGGGCAAAATACTTAAAGTCGATACAGATTTTCCTGTTTTGGAATTTGTGACCTTTATGCTTGTGGGAGTTTTAAAGCAGGGGATATCTACGCTTGCAATAAGCTTTCCCGCACTTGCCTTTACAGTGGCGGTACCATCGCCTGTGAGGGTGATTTTGCCGTCATAAGATTTACTTCCGTCGGGAGCTGTAAACACAAGTCCTTCCGGCACATCCGACTTGTAGTAGTTTTTATCTGTGGCGTATGCTGAAAAGGTAACAGTTGCACCCGAAAGGTAATTGCCCTTGTATGGATATATAAAGAGCTTATCCGCTTTTCCGTCAATAGATGCGGTATTTACAAGAGCCAGAAAGCTTGCAACCTTTCTTTGTGCACCATCGGAGGGCTTGTTTATTACAGAAAAAGAGTCCATACCGGGATATATTGTACCGATGGTGGTAGAGCCGCCGCCATCTAAATTAACCGCATCCACACAGCCTATTTCGAGAAGTCTTTTGGCAAGAGTTTTGAGCCTTGCGCCATAGCTGTGACCTGTTTGTCTTCCGTCTAACGCATAGAAGATAAGAGTTCCGTCTGCCTTTATGCCAAATGCAGTTCGCGGTGCGGCACTTTCGTCTACCTCGGTTATCTCGGAGTCCTTTATTATTCTTCCGCCCCAGGCACCAAGGATGTTTACCGCATCATTCCAACGCACATCGCCGTCCGAATTTACGGATATTTTTACCTTGTCGCCTTCTTTAAAGCTTTTAAGGGCTTCCACCAATTCCTCGGAGGCGTTCAAATCCACAGAAAGCACGATTTTGCCCTGGGGGATTTCCACTTCGCCCTCATCCTCGGTTACGGATTCTACCTTTGCATTTATAGTTTTTCCCAAATTAAGTCTTTCGCCTGATGTATCAAGGACTACATTTATACCCTTTGAAGAAGCTCTGGTAGAAGAGCCGAACATATCTGTAAAAAGATACACAGCATACGGCTGGCGAAGCTTGTTTACTGCACCTACGCCTAAGGTGGTTTCGCCATTTTCAATGTCTACCTTAAGACTTAAGTAGGAAATAAAGGCAGAGCCGTCTTCATTAAAGCCTATAGCGTCCATATCCTGAGCGTCCATTATTACAAGCTCCCCGTCTATAACCTGATGGCTCAAGGGTATGCCCGTGTTCAGAGCAAAAAAGTCCGAATTCATAAGCATTGTGGGGTACTTTCCATCCGAGAGCATAGTGTCTGCCACAGAGGATGTTGTAGCCCTTCCGTAGATGTCTGTATTTATAAGTGCGGGAATTACGGTGCTGTTTGGTGTGTATTCCACAAAATATTCAGCTTGCTTGCCCACTCCTGACTGGTCACCGTAGAAAACATTTGTCTCCAGTACGGCGCCCTTTCCTATATCAAGGCGTGCGTGTTCAATGGTTTCGCTTCCGAGCATAGAAGCATTTGCACATACTGCGGTAAATATATAAAGAGAGCATAGGGATGCTGATATTATTTTTTTAAATTTCATATTGTTCACCTCATAATCGCATTTTAGCATTTTATTAAGTATAACAAATAATATGCATCCGTTACAAGAAAAAGAAAAAAGTTTAATCTAAAATTCATATTTAGTTTACACTACCGGCAAAATGTTGAAAAATTTTTTTGCAAAAAGTAGACGAAATGCGTTGTCAAAATGAAATATAATGAATTTACAGCAGGGGACACGCAGGAAAGACTGCTGGACACTTCGGAAAGACGAAAGGAGAAAAAATGGAAAAAGAAATTTTAACTTCGCCCGATTTGGAAAATACAAATCAGGCACAGGCAGAAGAAGCGATAGCTTCAGTAGGGGAAGACGCCGTCCCCACAGAAAAAGGCGCAGACGCACAGCAGACAGGAGAGGGAATACATACAGACGAAAACGAGAATGTGAGTGTATCAGATTCCCTGCCCGTTTCGGATAGCGAAAGCGCAGACAAATCCTCTATGAGACAAGAGTTCGAAAGACTCATCAAGGGGGAGTACAAGGAGTTCTATGAGGAGAGAGTAAGAGATAATATAAGCAGAAGATTTAAGGAAAACGCTTATATTAAAAAACAAAATCAAGCCAACCGTGAGATAGTGGAAATGCTTTGTGACAGATACAATCTTGACACAGTTGACATCCCAAAGCTCAAAGCGGCACTGGAGTCGGACGATGCTTATCTTGCAGCCGAGGCTGACAAGCGGGGAATGAGCATCGATAATTACAAGTATGTTAAAAGACTTGAAAACCAAAACAGACGCTTTTTGCAGAGGGAGGCTCAGCTTGATGCAACTCGCAGGGCAAACCAGACGGTTGAAAAGTGGTTTGACGAAAGCACAAAGCTAAAGGAAACCTACCCTGATTTTGATATTTTTGCAGAGGCAAAAAATCCGTCCTTTGTTTCTCTTATTAAGAGGGGTATAGATGTAAAAACAGCCTATGAGGTTGTTCATCATACCGAGCTTTTGGAGGCGGCGCAAAGAAAAGCCGCAAGAGATGCAGAGATAAAAACCGCCCAGGCAATAAGACAAAAATCCGTACGACCTGCTGAAAACGGTCTCTCCCAAAAGAGCTCCGCAATCTATTCAAATGGCGTATCCTCGCTTACCGCAAAGGAAAGAGAGGATATAGCCAGAAGAGTATCCAGAGGTGAGAGAATCACCTTTTAAAAAAGGAGGAACCTAAATGGCAGAAAATTTTGATTTAAATACCAATACCACAGTAGGCCTTTCCCAGGAGATGAAGACATATTACAGCGACTATCTTATAGATAACGCTATGCCAAACCTCGTGCACGACCAGTTTGGTCAGAAGCACCCCATCCCTGCAAACGGCGGCAAAACAATCAACTTCAGAAAGTTTGTTCCCTTTTCCAAGGCAAGCACACCTCTTTCTGAGGGAGTGACACCCGACGGCGGAAGCCTTTCTGTAACAAATGTAAATGCAGAGGTATCTCAGTACGGTTACTATGTAACACTTTCCGATATGCTTATGCTCACAGCTGTAGATAATACGCTTGTTGAAACCACAAAGCTTCTTGGCTCACAGGCAGGTACAACTCTCGATACAGTTACAAGAGAGGTATTAAATTCGGGCACAAATGTAATGTATTCAGGCGGAAAGTACGCCAGAGCATTTCTTGACGAAAACTGCAAGCTCACTGTAGATGATATCTACAAGGCTGCAAGAATGCTTAAATCTCAGAATACACCCAAGATTGACGGCGGATATGTAGCCATAATTCACCCCGATGTTGCGTATGACCTTATGCGTGACCCCGAGTGGATAGATGTAAATAAGTATGCCGGTGCGGAAAATATATACTCAGGCGAAATCGGAAAGATTGCAGGCGTGAGATTTGTAGAAAGCACCGAAGCAAAAACCTTCCACCCCGTAGATTTTTCCCCCGGAGTAAGAGAGCTTACAGTAATTGGCGGTACTGAAAACGAGGGAGAGGCGGCAAATGTAGGTACTGCCGGCGAATTTATATTCAATGTTGCAGAAGAATTGGGTGAAGAAGCACTATCTAAATTCATAGGTGAACAGATTGTTATGACCTACGGCTCAGATTCCAATGCCGACGAAAGTACAGTTGTTGGACTTGTGACAGGTGTGTCCAACAACGCATTTCACATAAATGTCATGGCAGGTGACGGTAACAACATAGGAGATGGCTACATAGTAACCTTGTCCGGTGCAGGCAAAGGCGGAAGAACAGTCTACTCCACGCTTGTACTCGGTGCAAATGCATATGGCGTAACCGAGGTTAGCGGCGGAGGTCTTGAGCATATAGTAAAGCAGCTTGGCTCCGGCGGAACAGGTGACCCCTTAAACCAGAGAGCTACTGCAGGCTGGAAGGGTACCAAGGTTGCAGAATTACTTGTAGATAACTACATTGTAAGAATAGAAAGTGCCTCCACATTTGAAGGAAGCCTTAACTAAAACTGACGGGGCGGTATATCCGCCCCTAAAAGAAA
>JAZNFW010000098.1:0-2727 GCA_045576175.1 Clostridia bacterium
CCCTGGGACTATGTCTTTTTCTAAGAGAGCGTGCCCGGGGTAGCTCTTTTAATAAGTCATTTATATCATTTGCTATGCCTATAGTGGCTTGGCTTGGCTTTGCTTTTTTAAAGAAGTTCCCTGTGGCTATTTTCCTGGTTCTTAGTTCCTATTTCCTTGCGGGAAGTCTGTCAAAAGGCGAAAATTATATAAAAAACTGGTACACCAAAGGGAATATTGTCTCCAGAATTGCAAGATTCTATCTTCCTTTTGCACCGCTTTTTGTAATAGGACTTATATACAAAATTTTTGTGCTTCACTATGATTATACCATAGCCGAGGTGATTGCAAGATTTTTCCTTGGCGGATTTAAACCGGGTAGTTATTACATAACCATACTTGCATCTCTTGTTCTTGTGTTTCCGCTTGTTTATTGGATTGTTGTAAGGTATAAGTTTTTTGGCGTTATGCTTTGCACACTCTTTACATTCATCTATGATTGGGTTTTTTCGCATTTTGGCTTGTCCGATGTGGCATACAAATTTTTAATTTTTCGCTTTACAACCCATATTGCCTTTGGTGTATACGGCAGGGTAACAGATTTAAAATGGAGGAGCCCCGAGGGGATAATATCTCTTGCTTTTGGAGTATTATATGCTGTTTTATGTGTCGAAACAAAAGTCTATAGACCAAATATGTTCTTTCAATGGCAGGAAGCAAGCTTTCCTACGGCATTTCTCGTATATCCTCTAATAGCTTGTTTTATATCTTCGTTTAAAAATGCCACATATAAAGACAATTTTGTTTCAAAATGTGTTGGAGTCTTTGCGCAATCTACATATCATATATTTCTTATACAGCTTTTGTACTACACCACCTTTGGTTTTGCGCTTAACGAATATATAAATAATTTTCTTATATCCATGCCGCTTAATCTTGCTGTTACCATAGGCATGGGAATTGCCTATTATAAGGCTGTTTCCAAGACAGAGAATGCCATTGTGTCTAAAATAAGAATAGCACTTACAAAAAACACGAAACTTTGACGGTATTCGTGTTTTTTGTTTGCAAAATCAATTATAGTAGTATATAATAAAAATATAAGATTTTACTGTGATTTCGGGGGTCGCAAAAATGGAAAACTTAACAGGACTGCATATAGGTATGCGTAAGATTAAAAGTGTGTTGGCTGTGTCAGTGGCGTTTATGATATGGCAAATTATACGGGTGCTGTTGCCCCAGCTGGAATTTCATCCGATTTTTGCATACATATATGCAATAGTCGAAATGAGAGATACCTTTGATAAAACTAAACAGTTTGGCTATCTACGTATAAAAGCTACGGTTGTCGGCTTGGTAGTAGGGCTTGTCTTTGTAGCTCTTTCCAGCAAGGTGTGTTCTTATACCGATGTTTATTGGGTTAAAGGGTTAATTGATTTTGTTTTGGTAATAATAGCCACGCTCACATCACTTACTATTGCAGATATAACAAAATGCAAGAATTTTTGTGCTATAGCAGCTATTATTACTGTAATTTGTCTTATATCGCACCAGGATGAAAATAGATATCTGTATGCATTTATGCGAGTTGTTCAAACACTTGTGGGTGTTTTTTCGGCATATTTTGTCAATGGAATTATTTGTAAGCGAACAGAACAGAATCAATAAGAAATGGAGGTATTTTTGTGGAAAACTTTTCGTGTGGTAATGTTACTGCGCAGCTTCATTTTGCCGTTTCGTATTGTGTAGTCGGCGAGACGAGAAAGACCGCAGTTGATTATGGAACTTCGTCGCTGGATATCCAGAGGGAAAGGATATCTTTAAGTAACGGCGATTTTGTTACAAGATTAAAAATGACCAACACCTCCGGGTCAATGATTAAGCTTTTGTCCGCTTACCCCATACTTACGGACAACCTCTCTGTTGGAGATATTCCCTCGTGGGACTGGAATGTCCTCACGGGGTCAAGACAGCTTAACGATGTCCCTGCTTCCTGTGTTCTGGGAGAAAGGGATAATTCCTACGCTCTGGCGGTTGACCGTCTCTATGAAGAGGGCATGCCAAGGCGTGATTACACCTCGGGAGATAGTGTGCTCTATGGTGACGGTATAACAATTATAAAAGCAGGCAAGACCTATGTGTCTTTGGAAATACTTACAAACGATTATCAGCTCACGGATATCAGCATCTCATCTGATTGCAGAGGCGATATCAAGGCAATAAGACTTGGCGGAGAGTTTAATTGTCTCATAGACGACGGAGAGACTATATATACCGACTGGGTGCGTTTTGCTGTGGGAGGAAATTTTGCCAGAATTCTGGAGGATTATGCTCTCCAGAGAAAAGCCATGTGCAATATAGAGACAGACATCGAATCTCCCGGGGTATATAGTCTGGATACCGATTTGTCCTACGATTATATCTCCAATAAGCTTGCCTTTTTGCGTGGTCTCAAGGCTCCATTTGAATATGTTGAAATCGGCGGAAAATGGTTTTCAAAATTTGGCGATTGGGAGAGCGATAACGGAATAAATATAAGCCACTGTGCTGAACTTATAAACAAAAGCGGCTACAAGGCAGCAATCCGAACAACACCTTTTTTGGTAGACAGGGCATCAGAACTTTTTGAAACAGAAAAGAGCTGGATTCTGCGTCACGCAGACGGCTCTGCGTGCACATATGAAATAGACGGTACCCAGTATGCGATACTCGATATTTCACATCCTGAGTGCGTGGAATGGCTCTCTA
>JAZNFW010000099.1:0-1692 GCA_045576175.1 Clostridia bacterium
ATAGTAAAACCGATGTAACTCATACCAAGTATAACAATAAAGACACAGACCTAAATGAGAGCACACAAAGTGCAACCGAAATAGTACTTCCGTATTCAACACTTTACAAGGTTACATATAAATATAATGAAGAGGCAAAGAATTACACCCGCTTTATAGGCTCAAGCGAGCATATGTCGCAGACAGGTGAGGCACTTACTGCCAAAAACATAATAATATGTCCCATACGCAACTATCCTCTGCAGGATGGCGAAAACAAGGACAGACAAGAGGTAGAAACCGTTGGTAGCGGAGAGGGCTGGTATGTTACAAACGGCAAGGCTGTTAAGATAAATTGGTCCAAGCCATCAAGAACTGCAAAAACAACCTACACTCTGGAAGACGGAAGCGAACTTAAACTCAATCCCGGAAATACATATGTTCAGATTCTCCCTCTTTCTTCGGAAATCACTATAGGATAATTTGAATAATTTTTAAAAAATACAGATATACTTAAAGAAAGACCTGCTTATAAATTCCAAATCGAACGGAACCCATTTTGGAGGAAGAGGAATTTATTATGGCAGGTTTTCTTTTTGACGGGTTTTAGAAATAATTGACAAAATATAGTTAAAATGCTATGATATATCATAATGTTTAATATATAAATTCTTTTGTGTTCAGTTGGAGGAATATATGGTTTGCAGTAATATATTGGATGCTATAGGAAGCACTCCTATTATACAGTTAAATAAGCTTGTGTCCGAGGATAGTGCAAGAATTCTTGTTAAATTTGAAGGTCTCAATGTAGGCGGTTCCATAAAGACCAGAACAGCCTACAATATGATAAAAGATGCCATAGAAAGAGGCATCATTACAGACAAAACTATTATTGTTGAGCCCACAAGCGGTAATCAAGGCATAGGTCTTGCTTTGGTGGGAGCAGTTATGGGCTACAAGACTAGGATAATAATGCCCGACTCGGTAAGCGAGGAACGCAGAAAGCTCGTAAGACACTATGGTGCTGAGGTTATTTTGGTTCACGATGCGGGCAATATTGGAGCGTGCATTGACGAGTGCGTATCTATGGCGCTTAAGATGGCTATGGATGACCCCAATGTGTTTGTTCCTCAGCAGTTCGAAAATCCTGCAAATCCGTCTGTACAACGCGAGCAGACAGGAATGGAAATAATAAATCAGGTGGACGGGGAAATACACGGCTTCTGCTCCGGCATAGGAACAGGCGGTACAATAACTGGCATTGGCGAAACACTCAAAAAATACAATCCAAACATCGAAATATGGGCTGTTGAGCCTGAACACGCCGCTATACTTTCCGGAGGCTCTATAGGAACCCATTTGCAGATGGGAATCGGCGATGGATTGATTCCTAAGATTCTCAATCAGGATATATACGATGATATCTATATAGTAAAGGATGACGAGGCAATACGCACTTCAAAGGAGCTTGCTTCAAAGGAAGGAATACTTTGCGGTATTTCCAGTGGTACCAATGTTGCAGCGGCTATTGCACTTGCAAAGAAGCTTGGAAAGGGCAAGACCGTGGTTACGGTTCTTCCGGACACTGCCGAAAGATATTTTTCAACTCCGCTTTTTGATTAGCCAGTGGAGCATTATCCGAACTCCGATTTTAAGATTCAAAAACCGCTCTTATCTTCGCCAAAATGCTCGATAATCCGTCAGGATTACCTG
>JAZNFW010000100.1:0-2452 GCA_045576175.1 Clostridia bacterium
TTGAAAAGGAATCGAACATTGAGAAGGCTTGGAACGCTAAACAAAATAGTCCAGTGGACTGTTTTGTAGCGACAAGGTGCGCAGCCCGGTACCGAAAGCAAAGCTTTGGGTGGGCAAGCAAGGCAGATTGCAAAGCAATATGCATCGGCCTGTCATCCGCACCAAAAAACCACAAAGTACATTTCGTGCTTTGTGGTTTTTTATGCATTGAAAAGGAATCGAACATTGGGAAGGCTTGGAGCGTTAAACAAAATAGAAGAACAGGTGTTATTCTGTGAGAATGCACAGAGTGTTATTACTCCCTCTGGTCGTAGTGTTATTTTATTCGCCTATAAACTCGGCACAGGCGAATACCACTATGCTTTAGCATAATAGAACTGCGAAGCAATATAACTCGCCTTTGGGCGAATAAAACTACGAGACTTCCCAATGGGAAGTCTCGTAAACCGCCGTTTTATCTTTTTATTATTCTTCGTCGAGTTCATCTTCGTCGATATCGATTTCTATTACTTCGCCGCACTTGGGGCAAACCAAATCGTCATCGCCATCGAAGAAATCTTCGTCTATGCAGATAATCTCTCCGCATACGGGACACTCGAGTTCATAGTACTCAAGGTCTTCCATATCGTCACAATCATCGCAACATCCGCAGTCACATTCTTCTGCGAATTCGCTTTCGATAGCAGCAAGGTCTTCGTCTATTATATCAACCTGCTCTGCAATCTCGTCCTGATAATCGTAGAGGTCATCTATAGACGCATCTATTTCGTCGAGAACATTCAAAATACATTCGAAAATTCTTCCTTCTTTGCTGCTTTCATCATACTCAAGGCCATCCATAAGACCTCTTAAATATGCAATCTGCTTAGAAATATTTTCCATAGTCTTGTCTCCTTTTGAGATAAATTATGCTCTTTCCATATATTCGCCGGTTCTTGTATCGATACGAATTACATCACCATTGTCAATAAAGAGAGGAACCATAATCTGTGCACCTGTTTCTACAGTACAGGGCTTTGTAGCGCCTGTGGATGTGTCTCCCTTGAAGCCGGGTTCTGTTTCTGTAACTGTAAGTTCAACAAATGTGGGGGGTTCTATATCAAATACATTTCCCTTAAAGGAAAGAATCATACATTCGTCGTTTTCCTTAACAAACTTCATCTTTGCTTCGATAAGGTCTGCGTTGATAGGAAGCATATCGAATGTTTCCATATCCATGAAATAATAGAGTGTTCCATCTACATATGAATACTGCATCTTTCTTCTTTCGATGAAAGCTTCTTCGAACTTTTCTGTGGGTCTGAAAGTTTTTTCTACAACAGAACCTGTTATAACATTCTTAATCTTGGTTCTTACGAAAGCTGCGCCCTTACCGGGTTTTACGTGCTGGAATTCAACAATCTGCCAAACTCCGCCTTCGAATTCGAATGTTTTTCCGTTTCTGAAATCACCTGCTGTAATCATTATTAAATACCTCCGCTAAATAACATTTATATAGATAATACTATTGTACTAGATAAAGTGCTTTTTTTCAAGTACTTTTTTCAAAAAACACCATTTTATGCTATATTTCCACAAGTTCCTTGGGAGATTTTGTGAGATTAACAATTCCTCCGTCATCCACAACCACCAAATCCTCTATACGAACACCGCAAAAGCCGTCTATGTATATTCCCGGCTCCACAGTAACTACATTACCTTTCACAAGAGGTTTTGTGTTTTTTGCCGACAGCGTGGGATTCTCGTGAATATCAAGCCCTACTCCGTGTCCGAGCGCGTGGCCAAACTTTCCGGGATATGCACTGTCTATGATTCTTTGTGCATTATTGTGAACATCGCACGCATTTACCCCTGATTTTATCATTTCAAGAGATTCACTCTGAGCTTTAAGTACGGTATTGTAAATCCTTTTCATTTCGTCTGTAGCACTTCCTATGCATACAGTTCTGGTCATATCACTTGCATAGCCCTCATACACACAGCCAAAATCCATAACCACAAAGTCGCCTGATTTTAACTTTCTTTCATCGGGCTCTGCATGGGGCATCGCACCGTGACTTCCGGTGGCAACTATTGTGTCAAAGCTTAGGGCCTCGGCACCATTTTGACGCATAAAAAACTCTATCTCAAGAGCTATATCCCTCTCGCTTACGCCTTCCTTTAAATATCCAAGGATGTGCGAAAATGCCCTATCTGCTATGCTCTGTGCTTTGGATATGAGATTTATTTCCTCTTCGTCCTTTTGGGAGCGCATATCAAGGAGAGTATCGCCAATACCCGAAAGGTTTTTAAAGTATTTTGAAAAGCTATTATACCTTGCAAAGCTTATGCTACGGTCTTCAAAAAGCGTATTATTAAAACTCTTAAATTCATCCTCGGGTTTAAACGCAGAAATATCACATATTGTTAGTCCCTCGGTTTGAGTGTGTGCCTGATTTATATATCTAAAGTC
>JAZNFW010000101.1:0-22004 GCA_045576175.1 Clostridia bacterium
CTTTAACAAGCACGATATTCTGGGGCTCTCTGCCGAGATGAGCTTTTATCTTCTTACGGCACTTTTCCCCTTTGTAATTCTTCTCTTTATAATAGCAACTCTCATAAGCTCGTCTATGCAAGGACTTCTTTTAAATCTCCTAAGCTATCTGCCAAGAGATATGGAACTTCTCCTTACAGAGCTTTTGATGAGTTTTGAGGGAAGTTTGCCCATTATTATTGTGGCATCTGTCCTCGGACTATGGTATACATCAAATGTTATAAGTACTCTTAAAAAGGCTATGAACCGTTTTTACGGCGTAAAAGAAAGCCGTGGCTTTGTAATGCAAAGGCTTTTGTATCTGGTGTTTGCACTTTTTATAATCGTGCTTATTTTCTTAAGCTTTGCTCTTGTAATATTCGGTCAGGGCACTCAGCTTATTCTGGAGAGGCTCGACTACTTTGGCATTATAGACACTCAAAAGGCTTGGAATTACTTAAGATATATTTCCTGCATACTTGCAATTTTTATCTGTATGACTGTTATATTTAAGCTTCTTCCGAGCAAGAAGCTTAAGCTAAAGGCGGTAGTAGCAGGCTCGGCACTCACCACGGCGGCGTGGTGTGTTACCTCGTATGCCTTTTCGTTTTATGTCAATTTCTTTGCAAGATACCATGTAATATACGGCTCTCTTGCAAGTATAATAATCCTTGTAACCTGGGTATATATCTCTGCACTTGTAATACTTCTGGGAGCTTCGCTCAATGCTTTTTGGTACAGACTTAGCCTTGCAAAGAAGTACAATATATCCACAAGAAGCAAATAAAGTGCAAGCGTTGACATTTTTTTGAAAAAATATTAAAATATTTTAAAAAAACACTTGCCAAAACGATTTTTTTTTGGTACAATATAGCTTGTGTTTATGACCGGATTTAAATTTGGAGGTTGTAGGCATCGCATTACAACCGATGGAATAAATGTTTTTTGGTTATTATCAATAGGAGGTGCATATATATGGCAAAGTGTGAAATCTGCGGTAAGGGCGTTGCATTTGGCATCAAAGTCAGCCACTCCCACAGAAGAGCCAACAGAACTTGGAAGGCTAATGTAAGACCTGTCAGAACTGTTGTCAACGGTACATCTAAGAAGATGCACATTTGCACAAGCTGCTTAAGAACTTTAAAAGCAGGTAAGGCAATATAATTTAATTAAAAATTATGAAATCCGCAAAATGAAAATTTTGCGGATTTCTTTTTTTAATATCTGCTTATTGGATTTTAAATATTTTTTTTAGAAACTTTTTCACAAATCCCGGAAAATTAAGTACAACTACCTTCATTAAAGACACTCCTTCTTCACTTCTTTGACATAAGCAGATGCGTTAGTATCCGCACCCGTTTTGGGCACGCGGTTTTACGCTACTGCATCATTAAAATACTCGCAAATGCGTTAGCATTCGCTCCGTTTTTGCCTTGCATTAGTGCAAAAGCGCAGCGCCGAAAATTGTTACAACCAAAATTAAGATAAAATTGTTTGTTTTTCAAGGCGAAAGGTCGAAGGAATACTGTCGTATTTCGAGACCGACAACGAAGAAAAACTGCTATTTTACTTAATTTTGGCAGGTTCGGATACTAACGCATCTGCTTAATACAAAGTATGATAATAAGTACACACTCCACAACGGCTATTACTATAGGAGGTAAGAAAAAAGCCATAAGCAGTCCTGCAACAAAGCTCAAAATCCCAATGATAAATACTCCCCTGCCCAACTTTTTAAAAGACATCCCGCTACCTCCTTTTGTAATATAATATGCAAAGAAGGAAGCTTTGGTTACATAGCTGAGTTCTGGGCGTGGTTTCTTGTAACATAGGTGTTGTAAAGCTCGGATAATGCATTTATAAACTGTCTGTCTATTACAGGCTCAGTATTAAGTCCGCTTACTATTTTCACCTTTTCCACAGCAGACTGTGTCTTTGGGTCGTAGCGTCCCGTTACATCCACATCGTCTAAATTGTCAAAGTGTTTGGAAAGTGCCATGAGCATAGCCTGAATTACAAAAAGGCTCTCCTCATAGTCCCCAACATTTATAGGAACAGCTGCTTCGTCTATTACTCTTACGCAAATTTCCCTTTTGTTTTCGTCTATTACTCGTTCAAAGACCTCTACTATTTTATCCCAGGTGTCATTATCCACCTCGCCGGTCTCGTAAAGATTGTTTTTCCTCTGAAAGCTACGCACGCTGTTTGCAGTTTGCTCCCCGTATATTCCGTCTGGTATAACTCTCTCTATATCCTCATCAAAAAAGGATATTTCCCTAAGCATATTTTGTATTTGCCTTATTTCCTCTTCCATTATAACACTCCTTTTACCTGTGCTCTGCACCAAAACAAATTACTATGCCAATCTCTGTACCGTAAATATCACGACTGCGAAATCGTTGTGCCGGGAAAGCTCAAAGAATTGACATTGGGTATAAACACAGTATCCTGAACTCCGTCATAGAATCTGTAAAGCTCATCCCAGGTTCTTCTGCCCACAACTCCGTCTGCCACAAGGCCTGCCGTTCTTTGAAAAGCTATAACAGCATTTTGAGTAGCCTCTCCAAAGTATCCGGTTATGGGCACTGCGGGCACTGTGTCGTAAAATTCGCTTATTACAGAAAGGAAGTACTGCAGTGTTGAGACATAGTTGTTTTCATCGCCCAGTCTCAAAGCACCGGGGAATTCTAAAGACGAGCCAAAGATTGTAACTCCCACACTGTCGAGCTCTGCCAGACGCAAAAGTCCCACATAGAGCCTTACAAGAGCATTCCAAGTGCCCTGGCCAACTACTCCGTCGGGAGTTAAGTTGAATATCTGCTGGAATGTGCGTACCGACCTTTCTGTGCTTTCGCCAAACACTCCGTCCACTTCTACTCTTGGAATCGCAGGATAGCTTCGTGAAATGGTGTTTAGCTCCCTTTGGATTACTGTTACTGCATCGCCCGAGTCTCCCCGTCTTAAAGGATATCCGGGATAGAGGGTCTGTATGTCGCTTATGGGTGTATTTTCCACAAGTTCTATATCGTCGCCGTAATAGTACTTTAGTATTCCCAAGGCATTATAACCCTGCCTTGCAAGATACTCGCTTCCCCACTGCGACAGACCCTCGCAGGTAACGGTGGTACCGTTGCAATACTTGGCAGCAAGCGGCTCTATAAAACCGATACGCCTTATGTATGTGGTAAAGATATCATCCACAATTCTCGATATGTTTTCATATATGGTTCTTCCGTTTATAAACTTCTGGTCATATGCCGTGGAGCTTGTAATGTCGAAGTCATAGCCCCTGCTTCTGTAGTAATTTGTATATACCCTATTTAATGCATAGGATATCTGTGCGTATATATTGGCATATATTGCCGATTCGTTCCATGTGGGATATATTTCGCTCGATGCCACATTCTTTATATACTGCGGAAAAGAAACCGTCACATTTTCTGCGTTGGAATCGGGCGGCCCCAAATGAACAGTAATAAACTGCGGTATCGACGGTGTAACAACTACTGCCATGGCAAACCTCCTCTACAGATTTTGCGGAGTTTCCACAAATTCGTCCGCCTTGTCGTCAAATTTTTGATTGTCCGGCAGGGGTATTAAGGGTGTGTCTACTACCGTAGTTTCGCCCGAAAAAATCTGCACATTTTTTATAACCACAGTGTAATAGCCTTCCTTGTCTACCCGTGCATCAACTACACTAAACACATCGTTTTGCCCTGCCTCCAGCGAAAGCGACTTGTCGGGTGCCTCAATAGAAATCGGTGTAGTAAGCCCGTTTCTGTCGGTGGTCCTCTTTCCCAGAATATTCTGCCGTCCGCCTACATTCTGCCAAACCGTTACAATTGCCCCCTCTACGGGCAGATTGCCGTTGGAAGTGTAGATTCTTGCTGTAAGATATCCTATTTGTGCCATAATATTCACCTCGCATACAGTATATTATCGGCTTTGGCAAAATATTACCGCAAGAGGCAATAGAAAAAGCCAAACAAGATGCAAATTTCTTGTTTGGCTTTTTTATTATGAATTTTCAGTTAATGTAAGTGCCCTTACTGTAAGATTAACACCGTCTGTATATATGGCGGCATACTTTTCCACAGATTCCTTTATGGCATTTACAATCTTTTCTGATGTTTTTCTGATATCTGTTCCGTAAAACATTGTAACCTCGAGATTAAAGGTCACGCTGTTTTCGTTTTTGTCGAGCGAAATTCTTACGACCTTATCCACACCCTCACAGCTTGTAGCCTCATACGATGCAAGGGAATACAAAACAGTGTCGTATATCACAAAATCCCCAAGATAGCTGTACGAGGGACGGACAATAGATTTGTCCTCACTTGCATTTTGCATAGCGTTGCGGCGAAAAACCTGGAGAGGATCAAGAAAATACCCCGAAAATGTCTTTCTAATTTCCATTACAGGCACGGGAATTACATGCTTTCCTTGTGTATGGCGGATAAATTTTGCCTTGGATATTTCATCTTCCGTTGCTATATCCTCAATCTTCAAAATCTTCTTAAATTCCGTAAGGCACAGTCTGGTGCGGATTTTTTCTACCATTTTTATACTTGTTCCCAAAATGAGTATTCCCTCAGGATTTTGATTTTGTATAGCTTTTTTCATAGCCTCGCAATTTTCGTCGTTTTGAAAAATAGCTTTTTTAACAGCAGCCACAAGTGTAGGCTCCTTTTTGGCAGATGTGCCCTCTATGATTTTGTTTTTGCATATAAGAAGGCCGTCGTCTATTATATAATCGAGTCCGTATTTTGCGGCAATATAAATCGCATTGTAGCTTTTGCCTGTTCCGCTGTCTCCTACAAGAGCATACATTTTCATATACATCATTCCTTATTTAAGCGCAGGTAATCCTGTCGGATTATCGGGCATTTTGGTGAAGATAAGCACAATTTTTGAACATTAAAATCAGTTCTGATTAAAGTATACCATAAAATTCAAACTTTAAAAAGGAAAATATAAATTCCAGGCGATTAAAAATAAATAATTAAAAAGCCGCTCGCAGACTAAGGTCTGTGAGCGACTCTTTTAAGTGCAAAACTAAATTACTGTAATTCAACAGTTGCGCCAGCTTCTTCGAGTTCTGCCTTGAGCTTTTCAGCTTCTTCCTTGGGCATACCTTCTTTGATTGTGCTGGGAGCACCGTCAACTAAATCCTTAGCTTCCTTAAGTCCGAGACCTGCAGCGTCCTTAACAACCTTAACAACCTTGAGCTTAGATGCACCAGCATCCTTAAGTACAACGTTGAAGTCTGTCTTTTCTTCTGCAGCACCGCCAGCAGCAGCACCACCTGCAACTACAGCAACGGGAGCAGCAGCGCTTACGCCAAACTCTTCTTCCATCATCTTAACTAATTCAGCTACTTCTAATAATTTTAATTCTTTGATATCAGCAATGATCTGTTCGATATTAGCCATTTCTTTTTACCTCCTATAAGTAAATTAAATAATTTTTAAAAATTTTGTTGTACCCTTATGGGCCTATTATTCTGCTTCGGGAGCAGCTTCTTCTACAGGTGCAGCTTCCTCAACAGGAGCAGCTTCTTCTGCAGGTGCAGCTTCTGCTACGGGTGCAGTTTCTTCTGCGGGAGCAGCTTCTTCTGCTGTTTCCTCTTTAGCTATGTTGATTTCTGCGGGTTCTACGCCGTTGTCAACAAGAGCCTGGAGTGTTCTAACCAAATCAGAGATGGGAGCATTAAGACTTCCCATAATCTTAGCAATAAGAGTTTCTCTGGAAGGTGTATTTGCAAGAGTCTTAACTTCGTCTAAAGATATTACATTTCCATCGAGGAAACCTGCTTTAATCTTGAGACATTCGTTGTTCTTTGCAAAATCTGCGATAACCTTTGCAGGTGCAACGGGGTCATCGGTGCTTATAGCAAGAGATGTGGGTCCGTTGAGCATCTCATCGAGAGCATCAAGGCCAACCTCTTTTGCAGCGAATCTTGTAAGAGTGTTTTTAACAACCTTGTATTCTACGCCGGCTTCTCTTAATTTTCTTCTTAAATCTGTATCTTCTTCAACAGTGAGACCTCTGTAGTCTACAAGTACACCAGCCTGTGCGGACTTTAATGTTTCTACAAGTTCAGCTACGATTTGCTTTTTCTGTTCTAAAACATTTGCGCTTGGCATGTTTTCACCTCCTGTAAGTAAGTAATGTGTTTATATAAAACACAAATTTTAATAAAATAAAGGTTCCCCAAAGACATGAGGAACCTTAAATAAGCAAAGTATGCTACTTAATCTCCTCGGCAGGATTTACGCACTAATGCACCTACTGTCTTAGGACACTTAATAATATTAACACATTCTGGGTTGTTTGTCAAGCTTTTTATTAGTTGCCAAACTTAGATGTGTTGAGCTTTACGCCGGGGCCCATTGTGGACGAAACAGCGATGCTCTTTAAATACTGGCCCTTTGCTGCTGCAGGCTTAGCCTTAACGATAGCAGCTACAAGAGTGTTGAAGTTTTCGGTGAGCTTTTCTACGCCGAAAGAGCTCTTGCCGATGGGGCAGTGAATGATGTTGGACTTGTCGAGTCTGTACTCAATTTTACCGGCTTTGATATCCTGAACAGCCTTTACAACATCGGGTGTTACAGTACCAGCCTTGGGGTTAGGCATTAAGCCCTTAGGACCTAACACTCTACCGATTTTACCAACAACGCCCATCATATCGGGTGTTGCAACAACAACATCGAATTCAAACCAGTTTTCGCTCTGAATCTTTGTTACGAGTTCGTCTGCACCAGCGTAGTCTGCACCAGCATCGAGTGCCTTCTGTACATTGTCGCCCTTTGCAAAAACAAGAACTCTAACCTTTTTACCTGTGCCGTGAGGAAGAACTACCGCACCTCTAACCTGCTGGTCTGCGTGTCTTGAGTCAACGCCGAGTCTGAAGTGAGCCTCAACTGTCTCGTCGAACTTAGCCTTAGAGGTTTTGATTACGAGGTCGAACGCCTCCTGCACATCATATGCCTTGCTCTTTTCTATGAGCTTAGCGCTTTCTAAATATTTTTTACCTTTACGCACTTTTCTTTCCTCCTTGTGTGGTCAATCGGAAACTTAATTCCTCCCACTTACTTATGCATACAGTTTCCGTATGCCTCAAACAATTAGTCTTCTACTACGATACCCATGCTTCTTGCAGTACCGGCAATCATGCTCATAGCGGCTTCAACACTTGCTGCGTTGAGGTCGGGCATTTTCTGCTCAGCAATTGCTCTTAAAGCATCTTTGCCTATAGTAGCAACCTTTGTCTTGTTCGGTACACCCGAACCACTGTTGATTTTGCAAGCCTTCTTTAAAAGAACTGCTGCAGGGGGAGTTTTGGTGATAAATGTAAAAGATCTGTCCTGATAAACTGTAATAACTACAGGGATTACAAGACCTGCATCCTTTGCGGTTTTTTCGTTGAACTCCTTACAAAACTGCATGATATTAACACCATGCTGACCGAGTGCAGGACCTACCGGGGGAGCCGGATTAGCCTTGCCAGCTTCAATCTGAAGCTTGATGAAACCTGTTACTTTCTGTGCCATTTAGCACACCTCCTTAAAAACAATGTGGTAATTAATCGGACTTTAGTCCTCCCACTCCAACAAACTGACATGCATCACGCTTGTCCACAGCAAAGCACAAGGCTATGCCGTGCGGACACAAGGTCCGGGATATAATAATATCGGTATAAACCGCTATTAACAAATTATATGGATTCCACGCCTGTCATATCAAGCTCAAGCGGTGTCTTTCTGCCAAACATAACAACGCTGACATTTACCTTCTTGGCTTTTACATCTATGGAATCTACTATGCCAATCTGATTTGCAAAGGCACCGGAGATAATTCTTACATTGTCGCCTACTGCATAGTCGACACTTACCTCTCTTACCTCTACGCCCAGTGACTCAACCTCCTGCTCTGTAAGCGGAACCGGCTTGGATGCAGGTCCTACAAAGCCTGTAACACCTGTGGTGTTTCTAACGATGTACCAGGTGTCGTCTGTCATAACCATCTTTATAAGTACATAACCGGGGAATATCTTTCTTGTAACGACCTTCTGTTCGTCGCCCTTTGTTTCCACAACATCCTCGGTGGGAACTCTTATATCTACTATAAGTTCTTCAAGATTACGGTTTTCTATGGCTTTTTCGAGATTGGTCTTAACCTTGTTTTCATACCCGGAATAAGTATGAACAACATACCATTTGGCATTTCTGTTTGACTTGATTGTGCTCACAGTCCGGCCTCCTTTGAACATACGGATATATTGGAAGAAAATAACCTCTCCCAATACAAATGCCGGGCACTAATGCCCCTAATTATCTGCCAAGTAACAATTTGAAAATTCCAAGTTGGAATATCGCATCGAGTATTGCAATTACAATACCTATAAGTATAACTACAGCAATAACAATTAAAGTGTTGTTAACAAGCTGCTTTCTCGATGGCCAAACTACCTTCTTTAATTCGGACTTAACTTCCTTAAAGAATTTGACTATTTTGTTTTGCTTCTTTGCATTTGCTTCTGCCACAACGCTTCACCTCTTTAAATAAAATAAACAAGACCCGTATTACACGGGTACAGACAAAAAGGAAATTATTTTGTTTCCTTGTGCATTGTGTGTTGTCTGCAGAAACGGCAATACTTCTTCATTTCGAGTCTTTCGGGATCGTTTTTCTTGTTCTTTATGGTGTTGTAGTTTCTCTGTTTGCACTCGCTGCATGCTAAAGTGATTTTTACTCTCATCTCGGAGCACCTCCCAATGTAAATTCGTGCTTTTTTCTAAGATTGCTTTATTATATGTATGAAAAATTTAAGGGTAAATTTTTGCACACAAAAAAAAGACCTTTTTATCAGCACTCAATACTATAACATATACAAAATCAAAAGTCAAGCAAATTTTACAAATTTGTAAAAACATTTACAAAGTATTATAAGTGGGTTTTATGCTTTAATATCCTTGCCGTTAAGCACGGCAGAAACAAGCTTTTCTCCCTTGTAGGTGAGCTTTAGCGAAAAGAATGGTTCTCCCGCTTTGAGTAGCTTTAAAAACACCCTGTCGCCCTCCCAGAGATTTAAGTCCAAAACTCTGTCTTCTTCCACCCAGAAGAGCGTTCCTTCGTCGCAATTAATTACTTTGTCAGAATCTGATACGGCAGTAAAAAGATGCATATACTCGCCCTCGCACTCATCGGACACAAAGGTAACTATGCCATGGTACTGCCAGTCTGTAGGAACAAGGCCTGTTTCCTCGTACACCTCGCGGAGCATACACTCCTCGGGGCTTTCGTTTTCTTTGAACTTGCCGCCTATGCCAATCCACTTGCCTTCGTTTATATCATTTTGCTTTTTGTTTCTTTGGAGCATAAGAACTTTGTTTTTATGCGTTATATAACAAAGCGATGTGTTTTTCATACAAAATCTCTCCATATACAATAGTAGAAACTGCTTTCTATAATATATCACGAAGTTGAGAGATAAGTCAAATGGGCGGAAGAGTGCCAAAAATGCATTCCCGAATTTATCGTTATTACTTTAATAATTCTTCATAAGATGTATCCAGTATCTCTTTTATTGCCTTTAACTGAGTTGCATAAATATGTTGAACACCTCGCTCTATCTTAACAAAAGACTCCCTTGTGATGTCGATACCCATTAACTGCATCTTTCTTACAACATCAATTTGTTTTATCTTCTTTTGTTTTCTTATGTCTCGAATGTTCTTCCCAATAAATATATTATCCTGCTTAATCTTTTGTTCTCCCATAATTTCCTCCAAAAAACGAACCCAAATAAGCACTTTTTCTTGATTATATATTTATCATATGATATGATGGGACTAATATCAGTCCTTTTTCGGAGGTGCATTTTATGATAATAGATGTAACAGGAATTGAATTAACCCCGGGCAACTACGGAAACGATTGTATGGGAAATGGTGAGCACCTAGGCAAAAACGGAGAGACCATAGAGTGTTGCTGTGACGAATGTGATTATATGATATGTTGTTTCTGTATGGAAGATTTAAGCAAATGTTCAAATTGCACTGATGAAAACTGTCCTCGTTCTATCCACAGTTCTATATAAAAGAAGGCTCTATAATAAATGTTGGGGTGTCCAACAAATAGAGCTCAGAAAAAAAATAAAAAACCTAATATAAAAGGGAGCATATTTGTTCAAAATCCGTTATAATGGAATTGCCTAGAAACCATGAACGGAGGAACGAAATATGCTCTCTTGCCATTATACTAAAGATTTATTAAATTTACAAGATGTAAACATCGTTGATATCAAAATGCCATTTGGTGCCATTTGTGCCATTTGGGGACGTGCCATTTGCATTTGGGGACGTACATTTTTTGGTAACTTTTTATTAAATTCCTAATAAACTAAATTCCATAACAGACACACCACATATTAAGCTAGGCGATTTTTCTGCCATAATCTCTAATGAAATTAAGGGTAATTCCACAGATGTGAAATTACCCTTTTTAAAATATTACGCCTAAAATATAGTGCCAAAAAATGTACGTCCCCTTTTGGTCTACGTCCCCTTTTGGTCATACGTCCCCTTTTGGTCCTATCCACAGTTCTATATAAAAGAAATGCACCGCAAAGAAATTTTGCGGTGCATTATTATTGCCTTTTGGCAAATCTTATTTGTTCATAGCTTCCTGAATAGCAACTGCAACTGCAACAGTCATACCAACCATGGGGTTGTTACCTGCGCCGATAAGTCCCATCATTTCAACATGAGCGGGAACGGAGGAGGAACCTGCAAACTGTGCATCGGAGTGCATTCTTCCGAGTGTATCTGTCATACCGTAGGAAGCGGGTCCTGCTGCCATATTGTCGGGGTGGAGGGTTCTTCCTGTACCACCACCGGAAGCAACAGAGAAGTACTTCTTGCCAAGTGCCATACATTCCTTCTTGTATGTACCTGCAACAGGGTGCTGGAATCTTGTGGGGTTGGTGGAGTTACCTGTGATGGAAACATCAACGCCCTCTAAGTGCATTATAGCAACACCTTCTCTTACATCATCGGAGCCGTAGCATCTAACCTTTGCTCTTTCGCCATCGGAGTAAGCTTTTTCCTTAACAACCTTAACTTCGCCTGTAGCGTAGTCAAACTGTGTCTGTACATATGTAAAGCCGTTGATTCTGGAGATAATCTGTGCAGCATCCTTACCAAGACCGTTGAGGATTACTCTTAAGGGCTCTTTTCTAACCTTGTTTGCACTCTTTGCAATACCTATAGCACCTTCTGCAGCAGCAAAGGACTCATGACCTGCAAGGAATGCAAAGCACTTTGTTTCTTCTCTTAAAAGCATAGCGCCGAGGTTACCGTGTCCTAAACCAACTTTTCTGTCGTCTGCAACAGAGCCATCGATACAGAAAGCCTGGAGACCTTCACCAATAACTTCTGCAGCGTCTGCAGCTGTCTTGCAACCCTTCTTGATAGCAAGTGCAGCACCTACTACATATGCCCAAGCAGCATTTTCAAAGCAGATGGGCTGAATGTCCTTAACGATTGTATAGGGGTCTATGCCCTTGTCATCGCAAATCTTTTTTGCTTCTTCTATAGAAGCTATGCCATTTGCATTTAAAACAGCATTTATGTTATTAATTCTTCTTTCGTAACTTTCAAATAAAGCCATTGTACTAACCTCCTTATTCGTGTCTGGGGTCTATGAGCTTTGCAGCACTGTCTACTCTGCCGTACTGACCGCTGGCTTTTTCGAGTGCTTCGTTTGCATCCATACCCTTTTTAATCATATCCATCATCTTGCCGAGGTGTACAAACTTGTAGCCTATGATTTCGTCATCTTCGTCAAGAGCTACCTTTGTTACATAACCTTCTGCCATTTGCAAGTATCGGGGGCCCTTTGCAAGTGTAGCAAACATAGTACCAAGCTGGCTTCTTAAACCTTTACCAAGGTCTTCGAGGCCTGCCTCTACGGGGAGACCGCCTGCGGAGAAAGCTGTCTGAGTTCTTCCGTAAACAATCTGGAGGAAGAGCTCTCTCATAGCAGTGTTGATAGCATCACAAACAAGGTCTGTGTTAAGAGCCTCAAGAATTGTCTTGCCGGGAAGAATTTCCGATGCCATAGCAGCGGAGTGAGTCATACCGGAGCAACCGAGAGTCTCTACAAGAGCTTCCTGGATAATACCATCTTTAACATTTAATGTGAGCTTGCACGCACCCTGCTGAGGAGCACACCAGCCAACGCCGTGTGTAAGACCGGAAATATCCTTAATTTCCTTGGACTTTGTCCACATACCTTCCTGCGGAATAGGAGCAGGGCCGTGGTTTGCACCCTGTCTAACTACACACATATTTTCTACTTCTGAACTGTAAATCATTAGAGTAAACCCCTTTCTTGCCATTATAATAGTTTATGTACATTTTAACATACAATTTTTAAAGATACAAGCAAAAATTACATTATTCGGCATTTTTAACATATTTAGAATTCCATTACATCCTTCATACTGTACATACCGCTTGTCTTGCCCTTTATAAACTTTGCAGCCTTAAGACTTCCCACTGCAAAGATTTCTTTGCTCATAGCCTTGTGGTTGATTTCTATAATCTCGTCGTTTCCGGCAAAGATTACATCGTGCTCGCCCACAATGGTACCGCCTCTAACGGCGTGGATGCCTATTTCATTTTTGTCTCTCTTTACCCTTGTGCTGTGTCTGTCGTACACATAGCGTGGACTCTTAGAGAGAGTCTCGGCAATCTCGTCTGCTATCATAAGTGCTGTACCGCTAGGAGCATCTATCTTCTGGTTGTGATGCTTTTCTATTATTTCTATATCAAAGCTGTCCTCCAAAAGTGCTGCCGCCTTTTTAACAAGGCTCACCAAAAGATTTACACCAAGAGACATATTTGCACTAAAGAATACTGCACTTTCCTCGGAAAGTTTAAAAAGCTCTTCCCTCTGCTCATCGGAAAGGCCTGTTGTTGCCATTACAAGAGGAGTGTGAGTTTTTTTGCAGTATTTAGCAATACCGCTAAAACACGCAGGATGCGAAAAGTCAATAATCGCATCTGCACCTTCGGGCGCATTATCAAAGCTTTCGTACACATCATAGCCAAAGTTTCGATCTGTATTTATATCTACGCCAAAGAGAATGTTAATATCATCCCTTTCGCTTACAAGGCGCGATATTACTTGTCCCATCTTGCCGTTGCATCCGCTTAAGATAATATTTGTCATATTGTTTCCTCCAAAATTTCAAAGCGGAGTTGCCACAAAAACACGACAATTCCGCCATTAAAATTATTTCAAAAGTCCGTAATTTACAAGGGCCTTTCTAAGTATCTCTCTGTTTGCGTCGCTTATTTCGCAAAGCGGCATTCTAAGAGAGCCTGCTCTATAGCCGAGCATATTCATAGCTGCCTTTACGGGAATAGGATTAACCTCCACAAAGAGAGCATCCACAAGCTCTATTGCCTCAAGCTGAAGAGCACACGCCTTTTTTACATCGCCCTTAAGGAAGCTAGCCACCATATCATGTGTCTGCTTGGGAGCCACATTGGAAAGAACGGATATAACGCCCTTACCGCCAAGTGAAAGCAGGGGTACTATCTGGTCGTCGTTTCCGGAATAGATGGTCATATCATCTCCGCAAAGCTGCGCTATTTTGGCAACCTGCGATATGTTTCCGCTGGCTTCCTTAACAGCTACAATGTTCTCCACCTTGGAAAGCTCCTTTAATGTTTCGGGAGCAATATTAAGACCTGTTCTGGAGGGTACATTGTAAAGGATTATGGGTATGTTTACAGAGTTTGCAACCATTGTGTAGTGTGCAATAAGTCCCCTCTGGGTAGTCTTGTTGTAGTAAGGAGTTACAAGAAGCAGTGCATCTGCACCAAGGGCTTCTGCTCCCTTACTGAGATTTATACAGTGCTGTGTATCGTTTGTGCCGGTGCCTGCAATTACAGGAACCCTGCCATTAACCTTCTTTACACAGTATTCTATTACGCTAAGGTGCTCCTCATCGGGCATAGCTGCAGATTCGCCTGTAGTACCGCACACAACTATAGCATCGGTGCTCCCTGCAATCTGATCTTCTATAATCTGTCCAAAAGTTTCAAAATCAACCTTGTTGTTCTCATCAAAAGGTGTGATGATTGCAACTGCCGCGCCTGTAAAAACAATCGGTTTCATATTAAATTCCTCCGAAATCAGTTATTTTCCCAATAAGAAATGAGCTTCTGTGCAATCTGCACTGCGTTTGCAGCTGCACCCTTTCTTATATTGTCGGCAACAACCCAAAGGTTAACACCGTTTTTTACGCTTTCGTCTCTGCGGATACGGCCTACATATGTTTCGTTTGTTCCGGTAGCATTTGCAGCAAGAGGATAAACATTGTTTTCGGGGTCATCCTGTACAACAATTCCGGGAGCGTTTCTAAGTACATCCTTTAATTCTTCCAAATCAAAGTCTTTTTCAAACTCGAGGTTTATAGATTCACTGTGGCTGTTGAAAACGGGAACTCTTACAGTAGTTGCTGTAATCTTTAAGGAGTCATCGCCAAGAATCTTGATTGTTTCGTTTACCATCTTCATTTCTTCCTTGGTGTAGCCGTTGGGAAGAAATACATCTATATGGGGAAGACAGTTGTTTGCTATAGGATGGGGGAACTTCTTGGGTTCTTCACCCTTAAGACCGTTTTCAAGGTCCTGCCAGCCTGCAAGGCCTGCGCCGGAAACTGCCTGATATGTGGAATATACTATTCTCTTAATCTTGTACTTATCGTGAAGGGGTTTAAGTGCTACCATAGCCTGAATTGTGGAACAGTTGGGGTTAGCAATTATGCCCTTGTTCTTTAATATTTCCTCGGGGTTAACCTCGGGCACTACAAGAGGAACCTCGGGGTCCATACGCCATGCACTTGAGTTATCTATAACAACAACGCCCTTTGAAGCTGCTATGGGTGCAAACTTTTCGCTGGTGGAGCCGCCTGCAGAGAACAGAGCAATATCGATATCCTTATCAAAAGAATTTTCGGTAAGTTCTTCTATAACATATTCCTTTCCCATAAACTCAACTGCGGTGCCTGCAGAACGCTTGGAAGCCATAAGGTAGTAGTTTTCTACCGGAAGCTTAAGCTCCTCTAAAACCTTAAGGAATGTTCTGCCTACCATACCGGTAGCGCCAACAACTGCTACGTTGTACTTTTTCATAATATATCATCCTTTCAAGTGCCCTATGGCACAAAAATCACAATTAAAAAGCCGGCACAAAGAGCCGGCTGCACACAACATAAACGGTACAGATAGCTCTCCGCAAATGTTTTACCGCAAGACCAAAGTAGCTCTCCGCAATATAAAACACATATATGCGACAGTCGCAACGCTCTTAACGATGCAACCAGACACTCTGCAATCAGGTGCAAAACATCTTCGGCACTTTTCCCTTTCGTGCAGAGTACAAGACCTGACTCTCTAATCTGCAGTACTTATAAAAAGTGCGCCTCTATCTAATCGACATAAGTATAACACTTTTCGCACTTTAAGTCAATGGGTAATATTCAAAATTTACCTAAATTACATTTGCGTTAAATTCCTTGACGGATTGTGATAATAATATTATAATGTAGAATGTAGTATTTTTGGCTAGGAGTTGATATTTTGAAGAAGATTATATACATACTTTCCGCATTATTTATATTCACATTCTCATACACTTTATGTGCAAATGCCACTGAGTATGACACCATTAAGGTTGGCCTCTACTACGAAAGCACCGCACCGCAAAGTGTAACGCTTAATGTAACCACAGGCATAAGCTACGGCTACTTTGACGGTACACAACACTTAGAGGCGGGTGTGCTCTACGGCACTGAGTTTACTGTGTCGGCGCTTTCTGAGACTTCTGTTTTAATAAACGGTGTACAAGCCGTGGAAACAGGCGGCTCCAACCTCTCTGTAATGCCTATTGAGGGCAATATTAAAATAAACGGCAAAGAGTACAGAGGCGGTGCACTTTTTACAAATGCATCGGAAAGCACTCTGTGTGTTATGAATATTGTCTCGCTGGAGCAGTATCTCTACGGAGTTATTTCAAGCGAAATGCCATCCTCCTGGAATGAGGAGGCCTTGAAAGCTCAGGCAATATGTGCAAGAGGCTTTGCAATATCCAATTTCAACAAGCACGCATCCCTCGGCTTTAATGTGTGTGCCAGCACAAACTGTCAGGTCTACGGCGGCGTGTCGGCAGAAAAGGAATCTACCACAAACGCAGTAAATGCAACCGCAGGCGAAATTATCACCTACGAAGGCAAGATAGCACAATCGCTCTTCTATTCTTCGAGTGGCGGCCACACAGCAAATGCAAAAAATGTATGGGGAAGCTCTATCCCCTACTTAAGCGGCGTGGAAGACCCATATGAGCCTGCGGACTCTCCAAGACACAGCTGGTCGGCAACACTTACAAAAGACGAAATAAGCCAGGTGCTTAAAGAAAGCGGCAACGACATAGGCTCTCTTATAAGCCTTGATGCTACCACAGATGAAACAGGCAGAACATATATTCTTGAAGCAGTGGGCACAACTGGTTCTGTAACCCTTAAAAACCAGGGAACATACTCCCCGTTCTATTCCAAGGGTGTATTAAGCCAGAAATACATACTTTCGCCCAACACAACAGGCTCCGCTACAGTGTATGCCCTAAGTGCAAAATCCAAAACCGCACTTTCCTACAAGGTGGCTATGGATGCCAAGGGAAACAAGCTTACCCTCCCCGGCGAATTTAACATAATATCCAAAAACGGCAAAAGCACCTACACGCCCGGTGAAACCATAGGCTACACCTTTACAGGCGGCGGATGGGGTCACGGCGTGGGTATGAGCCAGTACGGAGCAAAGGGTATGGCAGATGCAGGCTTTACCTACGATGAAATTGTGTATCACTACTACCCCGGAACAGAACTTGCAAATATATATAAAGAGGCAACAGATGAAAACAAGTGATTTTTACTACGATTTACCAAAAGAGCTTATTGCTCAAACACCTTTAAAAGACCGTTCTTCCTCAAGGCTTCTTTGCCTTGGCAAAAATGACGGCAAGATAGAGCACGCTCACTTTTCTGATATAACAAAGCACATAAATGCAGGCGACTGCCTTGTTGTAAACGACACAAGGGTTATCCCTGCAAGGCTCTTTGGAGTAAAAGAGGGTAGCGGCGGAAAAATAGAATTTCTCCTTCTCACAAGAAAAGCAGACGATATGTGGGAAGTAATATTAAAGCCCGGCAAAAAGGCAAAGCCGGGTGCTCGCTTTGTGTTTGGTGGCGGTCTTCTTACTGCAGAAATTGTGGATGTAATAAACGACGGCAACAGACTTGTGCGTTTTTATTACGACGGGCTTTTTGAAAATGTACTCGATGAGCTTGGCGAAATGCCGCTTCCGCCGTACATAACAGAACATCTTGACGACAAAGAGCGCTACCAGACAGTGTATTCCAAGCACTCGGGAAGTGCTGCGGCACCTACTGCGGGACTGCACTTTACCCCCGAACTTATGAAGGAGCTTACAGACAAGGGTGTAAAATTTGCCTATGTTACCTTGCATGTAGGGCTTGGCACATTCCGCCCCGTTAAGGTAGAAGATGTTACAAACCACAAGATGCATTCCGAGTTTTTTATACTAAACAAGGAAAATGCAGATATTATAAATGAAACCAAGAAAAACGGCGGCAGGATAATATCGGTTGGCACAACCTCTACAAGAGTTCTGGAAACCGTAGCCGACGACGATGGTTTTGTGCACGAGACATCGGGCTGGACTGATATTTTCATTTATCCTCCGTACAAGTTCAAATGCCCCGACTGCCTTATAACCAACTTCCACCTGCCCGAATCCACCCTTGTTATGCTGGTGAGTGCGTTTAGCTCCAAGGAATTTATTATGAAGGCATATGAGGAAGCGGTAAGAGAAAAATACAGATTTTTCAGTTTTGGAGATGCGATGTTCATTCAATAATTTTTATTGAATGAACAAGGTGATAGGTAATAAGTAATAGTGAATAGGTATGGTAGCTTTTCGCCCTGTGCAAAAAGCTTTGTTAAGGGAGTATTTTATGTTCAAACTTATAACTCAAGACGGTCTTGCAAGGCGAGGCGAATTTACAACTGTACACGGCAAAATCCAGACACCTGTTTTTATGAATGTGGGCACCTTGGGTGCCATAAAGGGTGCTGTGTCCTCTATGGATTTAAAGGACATAGGCTGTCAGGTAGAGCTTTCCAACACATATCACCTGCATGTACGCCCCGGCGACAAGGTGATAAAGGAAATGGGCGGTCTCCACAAATTTATGAACTGGGACAGACCAATCCTTACAGACAGTGGCGGATTTCAGGTCTTTTCGCTTGCAAAGCTTCGCAAAATAAAAGAAGAGGGCGTGTACTTTAACTCCCATATAGACGGCAAAAAGATTTTTATGGGCCCCGAAGAGAGTATGCAGATACAGTCCAATTTGGGAAGTACCATAGCTATGGCATTTGACGAGTGCGTGGCTCTGCCTGCCGAGTACAAATATGCCAAGGCATCTCACGAGAGAACAATCCGCTGGCTCGAGCGCTGCAAGGCGGAAATGGCAAGGCTAAATTCCCTGCCCGATACAATAAATCCCAAGCAGATGCTCTTTGGTATAAATCAGGGTGCAACCTTTGATGATTTAAGAATTGAGAATATGAAACAAATTGCCAAAATGGACCTCGACGGCTACGCCATAGGCGGTCTTGCGGTAGGCGAAACCACAGAGGAAATGTATCACATTCTAGATGTTACCCTGCCCCACGCACCACAGGACAAACCGAGATATCTTATGGGTGTGGGAACTCCGCAGAACATTTTGGAAGCAGTAGACAGAGGAATAGACTTCTTCGACTGCGTAATGCCAAGCCGTAATGCAAGACACTGCAATCTGTTTACGGAATTTGGCTATATGAATCTTAAGAATGAGAAGTTTGAAAAAGACCCGCTCCCAATAGAGCCGGGATGCACCTGCCCTGCATGCAGAAATTACTCAAGAGCATATATTCGCCATCTTTTTAAGGCAAAGGAAATGCTTGCTATGAGGCTTTGTGTTCTTCATAACCTTAATTTCTACAACAGACTTATGGAAAACATACGCAAAGCCATCGAAGACGGCACCTACAAAAGCTTTAAGGAAGAAAAACTTATTGCATACTCAAAAAGAGTATGATTGGGCGTATATTTTCCTTGCTTTTTACCAATATTTAGGTTATAATTGTAATAACGTTATTTATATTTTAGGAGGAAAACAAAATGGGTCAGTTAGGTGGTATGATATTCCCCTTCATATTGCTTTTTGCAATAATGTACTTTATGATTATAAGACCTCAGAAAAAGCGTGAAAAGCTCACAAAAATGATGCTCGACGGTCTTGTGGTTGGTGACAAAATACTCACAATAGGCGGTATAATTGGAAAAATCGTTTCCATAAAGGACGATTCTATCTGCGTTGAAACCGGCAAGGCAGGACAAACCTCTACAATTACATTCAAGCGTACTGCAGTAAGTGAGGTTCTTAAGGCTGCTCCTGATTCCAAGCAGCAGTATGAAAACGAATACGATATTCCCACAGAGGAATAAAACGAAGGTATAATCATTTTCGCCTCCGAATATTCTTGTAATAATCGGAGGTGGATTTATGATTAAACAAAGTGAAAGCAAGGTAAGTATAAACACTGCAGCTCCCATAAGGAGCATTGTTGCCATATTAAAAGCCACTTTAAAAGCGTACATATTTCTTATAATATGCTTTGCTCTTCTGGCTGTGGTATACACCTATTCAAAGATGCCTTCTAGCTATCTTACACCGGCTATAAACATAATATCGGCACTTTCACTTATTCTGGCAGGCTTTGATTCTTCCAGAAAGGTAAGGGTTATGGGCTATCTTCACGGAGCTGGTGCCGGATTTTTGTGTTCTCTGATACGCATCATTATAGGGCTTTTAGTGTTTGGAAGCTATGTGCCCACAGACGGCATAGGAAAATCGCTTATTTTGGGAACTCTGATTTCTGCCGTTGGCGGTATAGCAGGGGTAAACTTTGGAAAAAATAAAAAAAGAAAAAAATAAAGGACATATAAGCCAATGACAAGGGATGCTATGAAAAAACTCACAGCAATTACCCTGTGTATGATTATGGTGCTTTGTTCTATGTGCACGGTAGCCTGTGTTACGGACAAATACTATAAAAATGCACAGTTTTTTGCTGCGGATTTTTCCACTGTATCCACTCCCGTAAGTAGCACATCGCTCTCCGGCGAGGAAGATGGCGTTATAGTGTCGTGGATAAGAAATCCTGTGTCCTCATTTGAGAGTCAGACGCTCGGAAAAATGGAAAAAATTTCATTTTCTTATTTTACGGACAAGCTCGAAAGTGTGAATTTATTAAATAGGACAGGCTTTTATGATAATGCAAAAACCACACAGTATGTTTTAAGGATTTGATACAACAGATTTTTTAAAACTACACTTTTAAAAAAACAAGAAAGGATGAACAAAATGACATCTAAAAGCATTGGTAAATTTGCAATAGTAATAGTAATAATTGCATTTTTAGCTTATCTTGCTGCATTTGGTCTCCAAATCGGCAACACTCAGATTTACAAGGTTTTTGACGAGGAACACGGTATTAAGAGAGGTATTGACTTAGCCGGTGGCTCCTCGCTCGTGTTTGAAGCTGCAGACGACAAGGTTAATGTAACCGAAAAGGATTTAGATGCAGCTCAGGAAGTACTTCGTACAAGACTTGCAGCTCAGGGCTACACAGAGGCTACAGTTGCAAAGCACGGCGAAAACAGAATCAAGGTAGAAATTCCCGGTGAGGATGTGGAAAACGCAGAGGAACTGCTCGGAAAGACAGCAAAGCTCACATTTACAGACTATGAGGGTAATGTTGTTTTGGACGGAAGCGAAGTTAAGGCTGCAAAGGCTGAATACGGCCCCATCTCCGACGGCACAAATGCCTACAAGGTAACTCTTTCGTTTACAAACGAAGGCACAAAGAAGTTTTCCGAAGCAACAGGCAGAATCAGCCAGCTTACAAGCCCCAACAACATTATAAACATTGTACTCGACGAAGCTGTTGTTTCCTCTCCCAGAGTAAGCCAGCAGATTACAGAAAGCGAATGCTTTATAGAGGGTGACTTTACAGATACACAGGCAAAGACACTTGCCAGCCAGGTTCAGGGCGGTAAGCTCCCCTTCTCCTTAAGACTTGCAGAATCCAGAACAATCGGTGCAACTCTTGGTGAAAAGGCTCTTGACAACTCCCTCACAGCAGCTCTTATTGGTCTTATCCTCGTAATGCTGTTTATGATTGTAATGTACAGAATGTGCGGATTTGTTGCCTGCATATCTCTCGTGGGTTATGTATCTGTAGTAGCTCTTATACTCGGAGCACTCAAGATTAACTTAACTCTTCCCGGTATTGCCGGTGTTATCCTTACAATAGGTACTGCGGTAGACGCAAATGTTATCATATTCGAAAGAGTAAAGGAAGAGCTCTCCAACGGCAAGACAATCCGTGCTTCCGTAGATGCAGGCTTCCACAGAGCATTTACAGCAATTCTTGACTCGAATGTAACAACTGTAATTGCAGCTGCTGTTCTTTATGTATTTGGAACAGGCACAATCCAGAGCTTTGCCGTAACTCTCTTTATAGGTACAGTAGTAAGTATGTTTACTGCTATTATACTCACAAGATTTTTACTCCGTCAGCTTATGGGCTTCAACCTCAAGAATCCCAAGCTTTACTGTGCATACAAGGAGGTAAGCAAGAATGTTTAATATAGTTGAAAAGAAATGGATTTTTATAATAATCTCCTTGGTTATTATTTTGGCAGGAGTTGTCTCCTACTTTGCATTCGGCGGTTTTAACACAGATATCGACTTTGCAGGAAGTCGGAGGCCAAGCGGT
>JAZNFW010000102.1:0-4633 GCA_045576175.1 Clostridia bacterium
TAGTATCTGGTATACATAGCTAGTTCCTCTCATTTCTGATTACTTCCGAAAGTTTTGTTAGCTTAAGTATTCTTATTGCTCTATCTATGCCCTCTGCTCTCTGCGAGCTTAGGTATGGCTTAAGAGCGTTTAATAGTGTTATTCTGCGGTCGTCTGTCTGGTTTAAAACGCTCATCATACTCTTTACACTCGATTCCAGATCAGAAGAGCTTGTGTCTGCGCTCGGGCTTTGGTTTGTTCCAAGGTTTGATATGCCCTTTAAAACATCGGGATTTTCGAGCATACTTCCAAGGAGTTTATTAAGGTCGTTGCCATTCACTTGAATCTACCACCTTTCATAATCTCCGATGCCTTTTTAAGTATCGCAGGGTTGGAGCGAATCATCCTTTCTATCTCCTTGTCAGAGAGTGTGCTAAGCTTATTTGCAATATCCTGCATACCAAGCTCCCTTAGTTTATTCATAACCAGCACTTTGTCAAAGCCTTTCATAAAATCATCCGAAATAATAAAACACCGCCTTTCTTTTCACTAATGAATATGCGAAAGACGGTGTTTTTATGTTATTTGTTTTTAATACCCTGCCAGATTTCATATATCTTGAACTTAATTTGCAGTTTGCCGTTTTGAGTCATTTCGTAGGTGTCGCTTCCAAGATTTTGTATGAGGATTTCCTCACTGCCCTCGCCAGATGATGCAAATGCCTCCTCGGTAAAGCAAAGCGGAGGAAACATAACGCACCACCAGTTTTCGCCCTCGCCACTTCCTATTTCCACAATAAGTGCTTCGTATGTGCCTGCGGGAAAGGCCATATCTCCATATTCTTTTTTGGGAAACACCGAGGGGCCGTAGCTTACCCTCACATCATAGTTGTAGCCCTGCAGAGCAATTTCCTCTTTTGCCTTATTTTTCAACCTGTCGAGATTACTTGACACAATCCTTTTAGCGTCCTCGGTGTTTAAGGCAGACTTTGCCATAGATTCGGCTTCTTCCAAAATGGCATCTCTCACCTTGAGCTTTAGGCTTTGGTCCTCCTCGGAGTTGCTGTTTGCACGCACATGAAGCCTTATTACCCCGTTTTGAAACGCCGCCTGTGTTTGCGACACAAAGCACAGCACCGATGCCGCCGAAACCAATCCAAGACACATAGCCAATACTACTTTTTTCATTATATATACACCTCTTGTTAAAACAAAAATTCCCTTAGCAATCTAATTGTTGCCAAGGGAACAAAATTTTATTCAGAGACAGTATGTGTAATAAACACATCTTTGTATTTTTTCTTTAAATCTTCGTAGGCGTTCTTTGCGAGATTTTCATCTTCAAATATACCAAACACAGCAGAACCGCTTCCGCTCATAAGAGAGGCATCGGCACCCATTGACAAAAGTTTTTGCTTTATTTTTGCAATCTCGGGAAGCTTTTTGAATATACTGTATTCGAAAGAATTGCCCATGATTGAATAGAGAGTTTTGGTGTCGCCTTTTTCTATGGCATTCACGGCAGACTCTGTATCGGGATGGGGCATATTTTCAAGGTCAAGACCTGCATAAGCTTCGGGGGTGGATACAGATACAGGCGGCTTTGCCACCACTATGCATTTGCGGGGCATTGGTGCAAGTCTTTCCAGAACATCGCCTATGCCTGTTGCCCTCATTGTGCCGCCGTATATACAAAACGGCACATCTGCACCGAGCACCTTGGACATCTTTGCAAGCCTTTTTCTCGGAATAGGCTTTCCAAACAGAGTGTTTAATCCCGTAAGCACCGCCGCCGCATCAGCACTTCCGCCCGCCATACCTGCACACATGGGGATGTTTTTTTCTACATATATTCTTACGCCGTATCTTATGCCCGTGGCGTCAAAGAAAAGCTTTGCTGCTTTGTACACAAGATTGGTCTTGTCGTATGGGAGCTTTCCTGTTCCTTTAAGCTCAATGCCCGACAGAGTTTTTTCTATTGTTATAAAGTCGCAGATGCCAACGGTCTGCATTATCATATCCACATTGTGATAGCCGTCGGGGCGTTTGCTCTTTACATCGAGCATAAGATTTATTTTTGCGTGGGCTTTTATCTTCATAATTATATATACATCCTTCCTTATAGCTACAGTATAATACACCTTTGCAGAAACTGTCAAGAAAAGCAAAAATATCAAAACAACAAAAATGAAAAAAAGACTTGACATTTTCAAATTAAAATTATAGAATATACTAGTGCTTTAATGGATAGGGGGGGTTCTCCTATCTAAAAAAGTGCAAAAAGTACAGGATTGTAACATAGATTACTCTATTTTTACAGTTTTGTTACAACAGTTAATACGCCATTGACTACTTTAACTTTGCGGTGATATAATCAGTGCAAGGCTAGAGTATTTTCTGGCAAAGTGTTAAGCAGTATATGAAAGAGATGCGGCTTACACACGAAAAAGTCGATCTCTTTCAAAAATTTTATTAAGGAGGATTTGAGAATATGAGAAATCTCAAAAAGGTACTCGCACTCGTTATCGCATTCTCCATGATGCTTTCTGTAGTAGCTTTCGCTGGCTACAATGATGTAGATGCAGATGCTGATTACGCTGGTGCAGTAGAACTCTTGTCTGCTTTGGATATATTCGAAGGAGACGAAAATGGTAACTTCAACCCCGACAACACAATAACAAGAGCAGAAATGGCTGCTATTGTTTGCCGTGCTAAGGGTCTTGGAGAAGCAGCAGAAGCTTCTAAGGGCGCTACAGCTTTCACAGATGTTGCTGCTGATCACTGGGCTTCTGGTTACATTAATATTGCTAGCCAGAGCGACATCATCAATGGTACTGGCGACGGTACATTCCAGCCCGACGGTATCGTAACTTACGAACAGGCTGTTAAGATGATCGTTTACGCTTTAGGTTTCGAACCTATGGCAGAAAAGAACGGCGGATGGTCCGCAGGTTCCATCAAGATTGCTAACCAGTACAAGATTACTGCTGGTGCAGCTGTAAACGCTACAAGAGCTAACCTTGCTATTCTCATGGCTAACGCTATGAGCACACCTATGATGGATCAGACAGCTTACGGTACAGACGAAAAGTTTGAAATCCTCAATGGTAAGGGTGGCAGAGACTACCAGACACTTCTCACACTCAGAGATGTTTATGTTGTTACAGGTACTGTAGATGCAAAGAATAGTACTGATAAGCTTGCTATTGACTTCACAGTTGATGTAGCTTCCGAAGATGGCGAGTTTGCAGCAGGCAGCGAAACATTTGCTATTGGTGAATCCAACGTTCTCGACTATCTATACCAGTATGTAGAACTCTATGTTGAAGAAACAACAAGAGGCGAATACACAGTTCTCGCTGTAGTTCCTTCTTACAAGAGTGAATCCATCACAATCCTTTCCGATGATATCGATTCTTTCGATGCAGAAACAGGTACTGTAACATACTTTGTAGATGCTGCTAACAGCACAGATACAGACAAAATCGTATTCTCTGGTAGAGTAATCTTCAACCAGAAGGAAGACGTTAAGACAATGGCTCAGCTCGCTGAAATGAGCGATGTTCAAATCGAATTCATCGAAAACGGCGCTGACAGCACATTTGATGTAGCTAAGGCTACTCAGTATGCAAATGCAAGAGTAAAGGCTGTTAATACAACTGCTGGAAAGGAAAGCATCGAGCTCAATCCTGGCGGTAAAGTATCATTTAAGTTCGACCTTGCTGAAGAAGGTGAGAAGACATACATTTTCGAAGACGAAAATGGCAATGCTATTACACTCGCAGACTTCGCTGAAGATGATGTAGTTGCATATGTATGCGATATGACAAACATCAGACATGCTGATGTTAAATACATCAAGTTCGTTAAGCTCTCCAACTCTGCTGTAACTGGTACAATTTCCAGCCACTACACAACTGAGGGCATTAGATATGTTGAAATCGACGGTACAGAATATGTAGATGTTTCCGGTACACTTGAAGCTGGTGCAGAAGGTACATTCTACCTCGGTATCACAGGCAAAATTGTTGACTTCGAAGCTACAGTTTCCGGTGATGATTATGCTTACATCCTCGAAGCTGCTATAGTTAAGTCTGGCTTTGCTGGTAACAGATGGCAGGTTAAGCTTCTCACAGAAGAAGATGGTATCGTGACATATGAATTCGACGAAGATATCGAAGCTGATTGGATCGAGTATATGATCGATGCTGATTTCGTTGAACCCGTTGCAGAAACAGATAATGGTGAAACAGAAGTAGATGAAACTAAAGTAACAAATGCAGAATCTTTCCTTTATGCTGATATCGCTGATAAGGCTGCAGATGTTAGACTTATAACATACGAAACAAACTCCAAGGGTGAAATCAAAGAATTCGCTACAGCTAAGAATGCTGCTCTTACACCCGCTCGCGCTAAGCAGACTTTTGATCGTGCGTCAAGCGAATACGATGCAGCTGCTCAGGTTATTGCAAGAACATTCATCGAAGATGAAGCTGTTATCTTTGACTTAACTGCTGACAAGGTTGACCTCGTTAAGACAGCTGACATCAGCTACCTTATCGACGAAGCTGGTTACACAGGTTATGCTCTTCAGGATAAGGAAGGTCTTTACTCTGTAATGGTTATCACAGAAGCTCAGAGTGCTTACAACAAAG
>JAZNFW010000103.1:0-12741 GCA_045576175.1 Clostridia bacterium
ATCCTTAATATACAAATGAAATATTTACATTAGAAAACGGAGACAACATGGAAAAAATTAACATCTATCAAGACGACATATTATTATTTTCCGTAATAGTTATTTTTGTGTTTTGTATTGCAGCTACTTTCTGGTTTAAGTCGGTAGAGCCTCTTATGCAGAGACGGGAATACATCAGAATGGAAATGAAACGCAGTGCCGATAAGGACAGATATCTTCATTGGAAAAAAGAATTAATAAGACTATATTTGCGCTCAATACCATTTATAGGCAGATTCTTCAGGTAATTATTCTGCCTTCGATTAATTACATACGGGTGCAAGTGTATTTTCTTTGCTTGGTGGTATTGCGTGACAGCATTTGTCCAAAACGCCATCGTAGCATATTCAGAGGAATTGGAAAGACAAGTATAAAACTCCAAAACATATTAAAAGATATGAGAGATGAATAAAATTCCACCCCGGGCAAAAAATAGCACGGGGTGATTTTTTATGCACAAAAAAAGGCTTGGATTTATTCTTGGCGTGTTTGGGGCGTTTGCTGTTTTTCTTGTGGCGGTGCAGGTGCGGATATTTTTTGTAAACGGCGATGAGTACACAAAAAACGCCATATCCCAAAGGGTAGGTTCTGTAATGGTAAAATCGCACAGAGGAAAGATATTGGACCGCAACTTAGTGCCTCTTGTGGAAAATAGTGTGGAAAAGTATTTTGTGGGCGAAAGCGAAAATTTTGTAAGCATCCCCGTAAGATACAGCTCCGACAGTATTGCAAGGCACCTTGTGGGTTATATAGATGGCGATGGTGTGGGCATCTCGGGCATAGAAAAGTGCTTTGATGCGATACTTGGGAGCAAAACTCAGAGCCGCATTAATGTGATAAAGTCGGCAGACGGCTCTTTGGCAGAGGGACTGGGTATGAGTTTAAACGACGCCCAATGCATTTCTGGAAGTGTGTCTCTTACAATAGATTCGCACATCCAAAAAATTGCCGAGGATGTTATGATAGAAAACGGCGTAACAGGTGCGGTTGTGGTTATGGATGCAGCAAATTTTGATGTACTTGCCATGGCGAGTATGCCCGACTTCGACCAGAACAATGTGGAAGATTACCTCTCCCTTAATGACGGGGAGCTTATAAATAGATGCTTATGGCCGTATAACGCCGGCAGTATCTTCAAGACCGTTACTCTTTGTGCCGCCGGTGAATATTCTACCTTAAGGAGCGAATATGTGTGTACAGGGCACATAGATGTGTACGAAAAGAGCTATGCTTGTCATCTTGCCGATGGTCACGGGGCTGTAGCACCAAGGGATGCATTTGCAAAGTCGTGCAACTGTGCCTTTTATACCATGGGGCTTGATATGGGAGACGATGCAATACTTGCTATGGCACAAAGGTTTGGACTTGGGTCACCACTACTTGCTGATTGCACAGGGCTTGGCGAGGACGGGGGCAATATCCCGAGTGCAAACGAAACGGTTTTTGTAGACAGCGTTAATCTCTCCATAGGTCAGGGCGAAATTCTCATAACACCTCTACAGGCGGCAAATATGGTATGCATAATAGCAAACGGAGGGATTTCCAAGGACGTGAATATAGTAAAAGACATACGCACATCCGAGGGGAATGCTGTGTGGCATATGAAGAGAGATAAAGATAAAAGGGCAGTGTCGGAGAAAACAGCAAGCTTGATACAGGAGTCTATGGCGCTGGCAGTAACCGACGGAACAGGCAAGGCACTTGGGGATAGCCCTGCAAAAATTGCAGGAAAGACGGGTACGGCAGAAACAGGCTGGGTAAAGGACGGCAGAACGCTTGTTCACGGATGGTTTTGCGGATACTTTCCAAGTGACAATCCAAAATACGCTATGGCAGTTCTTACTGAGGACGGCGGAAGCGGCAGCGCAAGCGCCGCACCCGTGTTTAAAGAAATTGCAGAAGGAATAATAAAAATTTACCCCGTGGGGTAGAAAATCACAATAATATATGTTATAATAAATTAACTGTGTTAAATCCAGATGAACTCACATATTCAAGAGGTGATATGTATGGAAAAGCTTCTCATAATAGACGGAAACAGCATAATAAACAGAGCGTTCTACGGCATTAAGCTATTAAGCACAAAGGACGGTATGTACACAAACGGCATATATGGCTTTTTAAACATCATGCTAAAGCATATAGAAAAGCTCGAGCCTGAGTATATTGCGGTTGCGTTTGATTTAAAAGCACCTACCTTCCGTCACAAAATGTACGATAAGTACAAGGCGCAGAGAAAGGGTATGCCCCCCGAGCTTGCCATGCAGATGCCTGTATTAAAGGAAATCCTTTCTGCTATGAATGTAACCATTTTGGAAAAAGAGGGCTACGAGGCAGATGACATCATAGGAACCGTTAGCCGTATGTGCAGAGAAAACGATTTGGAGTGCCTTGTGCTCACGGGCGACAAAGATGACCTTCAGCTTGCCACAGATACCACAAAAATACTTCTTACTGTAACAAGAGGCGGTGCTACCGAAACAACACAGATTGATGCAGATGATTTTGAGGACGAGTATGGCATTACGCCAAATGAGTTTATAGATGTAAAGGGTCTTATGGGCGACAGTTCGGACAATATCCCCGGTGTTAAGGGAATTGGCGAAAAGACAGCTTTTGACTATATACGAAAATTCAAATCCATAGAAAAGCTCTATGACAACTTAGATGACGATATAATAAAGCCTGCCGCAAGGCAGAAGCTCATAGATGGAAAAGATATGGCATATCTTAGTAAGAAGCTCTGCACCATAGACCAAAATGTGCCTTTGGATTTTTCCATAACTGACGCATCGGTTAAGCCATATGATACAAAGAGACTGTCGGAGCTTTATACAAATCTGGAGTTCAGTGCTTTTTTAAAAAAGCTCGGCACAGATGCGGTTGCAGGCGACTTTAAACCCTATCCTGCAACTATCCTTGGCGACATAAGTGACATAGACACTTACCTTAAAAAATGCGGTGATACACTTTGCTACAAGCTTTTTGAAGATTCGGGAGAGATATGTGCAATAGCGTTTGTAGCGGAGGAAAAAGTGTATTATGCCGAGGGCTTTGGCTACAGTGTAGCAGAGGCAATAAGACCATATATGGAGTCGGACAAAATAACCAAAATATCGTCGGACATAAAGGCGGATATAGTCCTTCTTAATAGCTACAATGTTGGCTTTTCGTATAACTTCTTTGATACAGGCGTGGCTGCGTATATACTAAACCCCTTAAAGAGCTCCTATGATGTAAGCTCTGTGGCAATAGAATTTTTGAACATAAACATAAAAGATGAAAAAGAGGTTTTCGGCACAGGCAAAAAGCAGAAAACTATTCGTGAGCTTACAGAGGACGAGCTTTGCGAATATGTGTCTGCTTCGCTTACCGCAACAGTTCTTATAAAGGAATACGAGGAGAAAAACATAGAGAGTAACGGGCAGAATTCTCTTTTCTACGATATGGAGCTTCCGCTTATAAAGGTGCTCGCCTCGATGGAATGTGAGGGCTTTTTGGTGGACAGAGAAAAGCTCTACGAATTCAACGAATCGCTTAAGAAAAGTATAGATGTATTAGAGGGCGAAATATATGCACTTGCGGGTGAAACATTTAATATAAACTCACCAAAACAGCTTGGAACAATACTTTTTGAAAAGCTTGGCTTAAAATCGGGCAAAAAGACAAAGACAGGTTATTCCACGGGTGTAGAGGTGCTCGAAAAGCTATCATCCGACCACGAAATAGTTGCCAAAATACTTGAGTTCCGTCAGCTTTCCAAGCTAAAGTCCACCTACGGAGAGGGACTTTTGACAGTTATAGACAGCTCTACGGGAAGGATTTATTCAAAATTTAACCAGACAGTAACCGTAACGGGAAGAATAAGCTCAACCGAGCCGAATCTTCAAAACATTCCCGTACGAACAGAGCTTGGCAGAGAAATAAGGAAGATGTTTATTGCAAAAGAGGGATGTATGCTTGTGGATGCCGACTACTCGCAGATAGAACTCAGAGTGCTTGCACACATTTCGGGCGACGAGGCTCTTTGCACGGCATTCAGAGATGGCGAGGATGTGCACACACTTACCGCCTCGGGTGTGTTCGGTGTGGATAAAAATAGCGTTACACCCATTATGCGTTCGCACGCAAAAACCGTCAATTTTGGCATAATGTACGGAATGGGCGAGTTCTCGCTTGCAAAGGACCTTGGCATAAGCGTGCAAGAGGCAAGAGACTATATACAAAACTATTTTAACAGATACAAGGGAGTTAAGGAATATATGGATTCTGTCATAGCTGATGCCAAGGAAAAGGGCTATGTGGAAACTATGTTTGCAAGAAGACGCACCATAGCGGAAATTAACTCGTCCAATTTTATGGTCCGCTCCGCAGGAGAGCGAATGGTCCGCAATACGCCCATACAGGGCAGTGCCGCCGACATAATAAAAATTGCTATGGTAAAGGTTTATAGGGAGCTTAATGCAAGAGGACTCAAGGCAAAACTCATTTTGCAGCTGCACGACGAACTTATAATAGAGGCACCAAATGAAGAGGTAGCCGAGGTAACAGAGCTTCTTACGGCCTGTATGGAAAGTGCGGCAAACTTAAGTGTACCGCTTGTGGCAGAGGCAAAATCTGCAAGAAGCTGGTATGATGCAAAATAGCAGGGAGAGGTAGTAATGATACTTGGAATTACAGGCGGCACGGGCACGGGCAAGAGCAGTGCCTGCAAGTTCTTTAAAGACAGAGGTTTTTTCATAATAGATTCCGACATCGTGGCACGGCAGGTCTGCGACAAGGGTACAGAGTGCCTTAAAGAAATAGAGGAGTATTTTGGCTTATCTGTTATAGCTCCCGACGGCTCGCTCAAAAGAAAAGAGCTTGGCAGAATAGTTTTTGCCGACGAAAAAAAGCTTGCAAAACTAAATGATATAACTCATAAATATATAGTAAAAGAGATAAAAGACATCATAGAAAAAAATGCTGATAAAAATGTGGTTATAGACGCCCCGCTCCTTCTTGAAACGGGACTTGACAGCATATGCACAAAAACCCTGTGCGTGCTTGCGGACAAGAATATACGAAAAGAGAGAATAATGAAAAGGGACAATTTGACCGAAACGGAAGCCCTTTCCCGCATAGAAAGTCAGATGGATGACGAATTCTACATATCAAAATGTGATTATGCGGTCTCTTCCAATCAAGGCTTTGATTCTTTGAAGAAAGGCTTGTCTGAAATATTTGGAGGTAATTATGGCATCTAAAAAGAAAAAGAGCACTTTGGTGCTTTTGGTGTGGGCACTTGTCATTTCGCTCTGCGTCACACTGTCGTTAACGCCCATACTTAAGCTTGTATACCCTTTGCAATTTGAGGATGCAATAAACACCTCAGCCAAAATGTACAATCTCGATGACACTCTCATAATGGGCATAATAAGTGCCGAAAGCAATTTTAAGCCCGAAGCGGCAAGCCACAAGGATGCCTACGGACTTATGCAGCTAAAAGACGATACGGCACTTTGGTGCATAGAAAATCTCTCTTTGGACATTTCCAAGGACGACATACGAAACCCCGAAACCAATATCCGCATAGGGTGTGCGTATATGCGTTACCTCATAGATTTGTACGATGGCAATACCAAAACGGCAATTGCCGCCTACAACGCAGGGCTGGGTAATGTAAACAAGTGGCTCTCCGACAAGCGTTATGCCGACGGCGGTACATCCCTTCGTGCCATTCCCTTTGAAGAGACGAAAAACTATGTGGAAAAGGTGCAAAAACGCTCGGAGATATACTCTCGCCTTTACAGATAAAATATGGTGATAAATAACTATTGTGTTATTGCGAAAAATACGATATAATGTTAATAATATTCGGTTAATACAAAAGGGGAGCTTGAGCATCAGGCTGAGAGGGAACAAATGCGTTCCGACCCATAGAAACGGCTTTTGCCGTTTCGTACCTGATTTGGATAATGCCAACGAAGGAAAATATTTTATTTTTTAAAGACGGCATACCATAAGTAGGTATGCCGTTTTTGAATTGAAAGGATGACACAATTATGAAAACAAAAAAACTTGTACTTAGTGCTATGCTTATTTCAATAGCCACAGTGCTGTCGTTTGTAAAGCTCTTTGAGCTTCCGTTTGGCGGCACGGTAACTGCAGCGTCTATGATGCCTGTAGTTATCATAGCAATTTTATACGGCACGAGATGGGGGCTTTTTTCCGCTTTTATATTCAGCATACTTCAGCTAATTTGCGGCATAGGCACTGTTTCGGCATTTTTTCTGCCAGGCGACAGCCAGATGGCAATTACCAGTGCAATTGCCATATGCCTTCTTGACTACATAGTGGCATACACTGTTTTGGGCTTTGCAGGAATACTTAAAGGCAGGCTTAAAAACAGGGCATCCGAAATTGTTTTGGGTGCAATTCTCGTGTGCATACTAAGATGTATTGTGCACATAATATCGGGAGCAATATTCTTTGGCTCCTGGGCAGAGTGGTTTTTTGCAGACAGCACGGGACTTAGTCAGATATCTGCACTAAAGGGCTTTTGCAACTGGGTAATGAGAACTTTTTCGGGAGCGGGGCTTAGTATATTCTATTCAGTAATATACAATTTAGCATATATGCTTCCTGAAACCATAATTACTGCGATAACAGTTCCCGCAGTTTATAAGCTGGCACAAAATTCAAAGATAGCACAAGAATAAACTATCCTCGTATTAACCGAATATTATAATATAAAATACAAACCGATATACACTGCCGCCTGGATAGCGGGCATATCAAAAAGACACGAGATGAGAGCACATATTAAAGGTTTAATGAGCATATTCCAAAAGTCTATTTTGAGCTTCGCTACCATGGCGGCTTTTCTAAGGCTCAAAGTGAGGTTGAATATTTCGCTTATATACAAAAGACATATGTAAAACACAGGTCCGAATTTCGGCATAAGGGTAAATATGGAAATGAGCCGAAGTACTGAGTCAATAATATTGTATTTAAGGCTTGCGTTTTGCATATTGAGCCCCTTTAGTATACTGTCGGCAACTGTATCGAGATACATCGGTATTGCAAGGAGAGAGAGCATTCCAAGGTAGGAAGAAACTTTGCTTTCCTTGAAAAAAGAAGAGGCTATTATTTCATGGTGTTTAAAGAGCATAAGTGATATAAAAAAGGCAAACATTGTTGTGGTATTGAGTGAAATTTGTGACACGTGGCGAATTCCGTTTGGCCTTCCTTTGGCATTCATTTCGCTCATTTCGGGCACAAGCATAGAGGAAAACGCCTGTATAAAAACAGTAGGAAACAAGAGGATGGGCATCGCCATAGCTTTTATTATTCCGTATTCGCCTATGGGGTCGGCACTTCCGTAGCGTTCAAATTGGAGGGGTATCATAAGGTTTTCAACCGCCACAAGTGCAGTCCTCATATATGAGCCTGCCGCAATAGGCACGCATATGGCAAAGATGTCTTTAAAAAAAGATTTTTTTAAGGAAGTGGTCTCTCTTCCAAGACAAAACAAGCACACTATACTGTCGCATACAAACGCACAGAAGTTGGACAGCGCACAGCCCCACACCAGACACATATGACTTTTCATAGAAGAGAATTTAAGCAGGCAAAGAGTGGTTAAAATGCATATTACCTCTTCAAAAATTGAGCTGAAGGTTATTAGCCCCGCGTGCCTTTTGGCTATAAAGTAGCCCCTCAGTACAGACGAGGCTCCCATACAGGGCAGTGCAAACGAGAGAATTTTGACAGCCTCGCTTCCACCCTCGGCTCTTATAAGACGCTCTCCCACAAAGGATGCACCAAAGTAGAAAAAGCAAAACGCCACAAACGACATAACTGCCGATATCATAAGGCAGTTTTTTATTATTTCTTTTTCGCCTGCTTTCTCTTCGGCAATAAGCCTTGTTACCGCAAAGCCCGTGCCCGACGATGCAAAGGTTATGCCAAAGGTGAATACCGAAAAAATCATATGATAAAGTCCCATAGCCGCTGCACCTGCCAGTGCGGATATGTATATATTCGATGCCATACCGAGCACGCGGACAATAAGCATAGATGAGGACATAAAAAGCACATTAACCACGAATTTCTTTTTGCGCAAGACAAACACTCCTTTTATAAAGTTATATGCATTGACAGGGCAATTCTGCAAAAAAAATACAAATAACGGTTTTATTTTCGGGCAATATATGTTATACTGAAATGTAGGAAACAATCAAGAATGATTTTTATAGATTAAAACACTGTAAAGGAGACTGGGATATGGGCACAGACAAAAAACAAACCTTTATGAAGGGCGCACTTATACTTATGGTGGCAAATATCATTGTAAAGGTTATAGGTGCGGCATTTAAAATACCTCTTACATACATACTCGGCGAGGAGGGTATGGCACTTTTTTCCACAAGCTACAATGTGTACACCTGGCTCTTTATTGTGGCAACTGCGGGCATACCCGTTGCAATATCAAGAATGATATCCGAGACTTATGCAAAGAAGAATTACCAAGAGGTAGAAAGAATACGCAAGGTGAGTTTTCTTCTGCTTTCCGTCATAGGTATTGCGGGAACTCTCATTCTCTTCTTCGGGGCAGAGCTTTTCTCTGAGCTTTTAGACAACCCCGATGCCAAAATGGGCATTATGGCAATAAGCCCTGCGGTACTTTTTGTGTCTTTTATGAGTGCATACAGAGGCTATTTTCAGGGGCATCAGAATATGCTCCCCACTGCCGTGTCCGAGGTGAGCGAGGCACTTGGAAAGCTTGTGATAGGCTTCTTGTGTGCGTATTTACTTCTTCCAAAAGGAGTTGTATATTCCTCGGCAGGTGCGGTGTTTGGTGTTGCTATGGGCGGACTTTTGGGCTTTGGCACCCTCTTTGTTGCATTTAACTTTAAAAAGAAAAACAATACACCCCAGAGCATCGGCTTTGTCCGTTCCAGAGGTACTATTTTAAAGGAGCTTATTTCAATTGCGGTGCCCATTACCATAGGAGCATCGGTATTTAGCCTTACAAGTCTTATAGATGTGGCTATGATTATGCGCAATCTCCAGTCAAGCGGTTTTAGCTACAGAGAGGCAAAAATCCTCTACGGCTCGTACACGGGCTATGCGGTGCCTCTTTTCAATCTTCCGCCAACGCTCATATCTGCCATAACCATAAGCCTTGTGCCCACAATTTCCAAGGCACTTGCGCAAAAGGATATCACAACTGCAAGAAGCACCACGGCAAACAGCATATTAATTACCTTGCTTTTCTCTCTGCCGTGTGCACTTGGTATGAGCGTGCTCTCACGCCCGATACTTGACCTTGTGTATAATAACACCAACGCATCGGGCACTCTTACTGTGCTATCGCTTGCCATTGTGTTTGTGTCGCTTGTAATGGTAACAAATGCTATTTTGCAGTCTGCAGGCAAAGAGAAAATACCTGTAATAAACATGTTAATCGGCGGTGCATGCAAGATAATCATAAATAATTACCTTGTAAAAAACCCCGACATAAATATAATAGGAGCACCCATAGGCACAATAGTTTGTTATGCGGTAATACTTGTTTTAAACCTCATATGTCTTTGGAGGGTAATAAGGATAAAGTTCCCGTTTGTTCAGTATGTTGTAAAGCCCGTTATCTCGGCTTGTCTTATGGCGGTGGGTGCGTACTTCGTTTATGATTTTGCAGGTGTAGTGGGAGGCAAGATAGCACTTATCGTTTCCATAGCCGCAGGGGCTGGTATATATGTGCTTTCTCTCATAGTTTTGCGTGTTCTTACCGAGAGCCTGCTTGCGTCCATACCCGGCATGGCAAAGCTTGTGCCCATATTCAAGAGACTGAAACTCTTAAAGGAGGAAAAATAAATGCGACTTGATAAATATCTTAAGGTTTCGCGTCTTATAAAAAGAAGAACAATAGCCTGCGAGGCTTGCGAAGCGGGCAAGGTTACAGTAAACGGAAAGGTTGCAAAGCCGTCTTGCAGTGTGGATGCGGGCGATGTGATAGAAATAACCTTTGGCGAAAAGACTGTAAAGGTAAAAGTGGAAAAAGCTCTGGAGCACGCACTCAAAGCAGATGCTTCGGATATGTATACAGTTTTGTAATACAAGCTGCCTTTTTTGCATACTTATGTAGTAAATAACAAAAAAGGCGGTATGAAAATGGAAGAAAGAAAGACACCCAAACAGCAAAGATACGAATCCGTACACAACCTAATACTCGAAAACAGAGCCAAGCTGAGCGTTTCGGGCATAGAGGAGGTAGAGAGCTTCAACGAGGAGGAGATAATCCTAAGGACTTTGGAGCACGGAATTCTGGTAATCAAGGGAGAGGGCCTGCACATAAACAAGCTGAGTGTAGACGCTGGAGATGTAAACATAACGGGCGACTTTTCCAATCTGGACTACATAGACCAGTCATTAAAGTCAAAGGGTCCGGGACTGCTTTCAAGACTTCTTCGCTAGGAACGGTGATATACTATGGATATATCGTTGTCAGCTCAGGCACTTGCATTTGTGATTATGGTAATATGCGGTGCACTTTGCGGAGTGGTTTTTGATGTGTTTCGTGCTATGCGGCGGATGCACAAAACTGCGGGCGGTGTGGTTGCACTTCAGGACATCTGCTTCTGGCTTTTGGAGCTTATCCTTGTGTATATGGCGGCGTTTTATCTTAACTATGCTCACATAAGAGCCTACGAGGCAGTTGCACTTGTAATAGGCTCCTGGCTTTACTTTATGACTGCATCGGGTTATGTGCTTGGCTTCTTTGTGGTGCTTATAAGGAAAATAACGAAAGCATTTGCAGTAATGGCAAAGCCGATTTCAAAACTCTTTCAATTTTTAAAAAGAAATCTTGGTAAATTTGCAAGGTATATCAAGGCAAATGCCGTGCAAATGTTAAGCGGGGTAAAAAAGGCGTTAAAACCCAAGCAAAAAGCAAAAAAAACTTTACAAAATGAGATGGATGTTGTATAATATTCTGTGTATCCTAATGCGGAGGTGACTGATGTGAAAAGGAAAAAGTTATTAAGATTGGTAATTTTGGCATCGGTTATTATTTTTGCCTGTCTGTTCATTGGTAAGTTTTCAAATCTCAGCGTTTTCCACGATGAGATAGATGCTTTAAATGAAGAGATAGCCGCACAGGAGAAGTATAGCAAGGAGCTTGACAAGGTAAAAGAGGAGTACACCTCCGACGAATATGTTGAGCAGTATGCAAGAGGTCTTGGCCTCGTTAAACCAAACGAAAAAATCTTTAGAAACTACAACGATAAAAAGTAGCACATTGGGGAGGCAGTTTTTAAGTATGCAGGTCGAGGAAGGCAAAATTCTCTCAGGTAAGATCACAGGCATCACCAAATTCGGAGCTTTTGTACAGTTGGAAAACGGAGAAACAGGACTTGTACATATATCCGAGATATCTCTTGATTATGTAAATGATGTGAATGATCATGTAAAAATCGGGGATACTGTGGAGGTAAAGGTATTACCCTCCGAAAAAAAGGGAAAGATAGGACTGTCTATAAAGCAGGCACTAAAGGAAAAGGGCACAGCGCCAAAGGCGAAGAAGCCTGTCAAGAGAAGAGAACCCCGCAGTGCACCCCCGGACTTTAGCGTTCAGCCGGTGGAGTTTAGCTTTGCAAGTGTAGGTGAAGACTTGTCCTTTGAGGATAAGCTAAACAAATTCAAGCAGGCGAGCGACGAAAGAATGCACGATATTAAGCGTTCTTTTGAGTCAAAACGCGGAACAAGTCGAAAAGGCAATAATAATTATTGATAATTTGTGAAATTTTCTATTGACAAACCGTGCCTTAAATGATATTATAGTAAGGCACGGTAGGTACGCCGGAGTGGCGGAACTGGCAGACGCACAGGACTTAAAATCCTGCGAGGGTTAAACTTCGTACCGGTTCGATTCCGGTCTCCGGCACCACCACAAATTTAATATATCGCAGGGTAGAGCAGTCTGGTAGCTCGTCGGGCTCATAACCCGGAGGTCGTTGGTTCAAATCCGGCCCCTGCACCCAATGAAAAGCAACCGTATTTGTGGTTGCTTTTTTCTTTTTATAAATGGTGTATGATTTTATAAATTGGGCACAAAAAAATAATTCAAATTAACACTTGACATATAACGACAAGATGTGTATAATGAAAATAGTTTAATATTGTGTTAAGTGAAGTTTGCAGGAAAAAGATTATTCTTACCGAAGGAGTAACACTCTCAGGTACACAGACTGCAAATGGATAACATTCCGGAGAAGTCCGCTAAAGCGCGGGTGCCGAAGGTGCAAAGCGATACGCTAATCTCTCAGGCAAAAGGACGGAAAAATTATTATAACCTATTATTTTGTTATAATTTTTTTGCATTGCGTTCTTTTCGCAATGCTTTTTTATTTGCTTAACTCAGAATATTAAAAGAAAAAAATTTTAGGAGGCAAACAAAAAATGGCAAACATTGAAAAAATTTTGCTCGACATTATGGGTGTAATTAACACCTATATGGCAGACTACGTTTTAATCGTTTTACTCGTAGGCGTAGGTCTTTACTTCACATTCAAAACAAAGTTCGTACAGATACGTTGCTTTGGCGAAGGTGTCAAAAACGTATTCGGCGGCATTAAGAAAAACGACAAAAAGGGTAGTATCAGCTCTTTCCAGGCTTTTGCAACAGCAGTTGCAGGTCAGGTTGGTACAGGTAACATC
>JAZNFW010000104.1:0-26072 GCA_045576175.1 Clostridia bacterium
CTTTTATTGGTGCTATATTCATCATTCTTATTTTAAAAAATGCCATACTTGGCGTATACCTTTTTGCATTTGGCTCTGCCATTTTGCCCACGATGGCACTTGTGGGCATAGTGTGCCTTACCTTTGTGTCCTACGCCCTCTCGCTTGCGTTTGGCAAAAAGGCATCCTACCGCATTACACCGTTTAGCATACTTATTGCAGTATTTCTTTTTCTTAGTGCATTTTCCGCATTCACAAGTGTTACGCCGTCATCGAGCATACTCACATTTTTGGTATATGCCGTGTTTACACTCGCATTTACACTTGTTGTAAATATCGTAAAAACCAAATCCCAGTGGAAAACTCTTATAGTGCTTTTTGCTCTGTCGGCTTTCTTTGTGGCGGCATACGGCGTGATGCAGAATTTCTTTTTGGATGGCACCAATCAGAGCTGGGTGGATACCGAGATGTTTGAAAACATCAAAACAAGGGTGTACTCCACGCTCGATAACCCAAATGTATTAGGGCAGTATCTCATACTTTCGATACCTCTTGTTTTTGCTTGTTTGTGGGCGGCAAAATCGCCCTTTGCAAAGCTCGTCTATTTTGGCATATTTGCCGTTTGCGCCCTTTGCCTTTTCTACACCTGGTCCAGAGCGGCGTGGGTAGGCGTAGTGCTTGCACTGGCGATAATGCTTATAAAAAAAGACAAGCGTTTTCTTGCGCTTTGCGTAGTAGGTCTTGTGCTTGCGCCCTTTGTTCTTCCCGAGAGCATACTGTCAAGAATCACAAGCATAGGAAACACCACGGACACCTCCACATCCTACAGAATTTCGGTGTGGATAGCATCTATATATATGATAAGAGACTACTTGTTTACAGGCGTGGGGCTTGGCTCAGATGCCTTTGCCCTCGTATACCGCAACTACGCACTGGGCGGTGCGTCGTTTGCACTGCACGCTCATAACTTCTATCTGCAGTGGGTAGCCGATATGGGCATTGGCGGACTTTTGGTGTTTATTCTTATAATACTCACCCTTTACAAATGCATATCCAATACCAAAACAGAAAACCGTCTTGTAAAATACACCCTCTACGGCATAGCAGGCTCTTTTGTTGGATATCTGTTTCAGGGTATGGCAGAAACGATGTGGTACAACTACCGTATGATACTTATATTCTGGATATTTGTTGCCATAACCCAGTGCGCATCACTTATAACAAAGGGGGCGGACAGCCGTGATTAAGGTTATGCACTTTATTACCGACACCAACGTAGGCGGTGCGGGAATATGGCTTATAAACTACTTAAAAAGCTTTGACAGAAAAGAGCTTGATGTTTCGGTAGTTCTGCCAACAGGTGCCGCAATAAAGGACAAGGCGGAAATCTTGGGCATACAAATTTATGAACTTAATTCCATAGCCGACAAGTCTTTTTCTCTTTCGTCGGTTACCGAAATAAAGAAGCTTATAAAAGCTAAAAAGCCCGATATAGTCCACACTCACGCAAGCCTTTCGGCAAGGATTGCAGCAAAAATGTGCGGCGTGCCCGTAGTTCACACAAGGCACTGCCTTGAGGGCAAAAAGAGCTTTCCAAAAGATGTAATATATAAATTTATAAACAACACCTTAAGTGACCGCGTAATCGGCGTATCAAAGGCGGTTACACAAAACCTCGAAGATGACGGAATAATTAAAGACAAGCTGAGCCTCGTGTACAACGGCATAACGCCTCTTACTAAGTATGACGAGGATAGAAAAAGACAGGCAAAATTAAGCTTTGACATACCGCCCGATGCTACAGTAGTCGGACTTGTGGCAAGACTTGAGGATGTAAAAAACCCCCTCTTGTTCGTGCGTACGGCCAAAATCGTGGCAAAAAAGCATAAAGATGTTTGTTTTCTTATCGTTGGCGAGGGAAGTCTTAGAAGCGATGTAACACGAGAAGCAGAGCCACTACAAGACAGAGTTCGTATGGCAGGCTACCTCCCCGATATAGAAAGGGCATACAACGCTATGGATATATTAACCCTCACCTCAAAGAGCGAGGCACTGAGTATTGCCATTCTTGAAGGTCAAAGCATTGAACTGCCTGTGGTATCTACAGATTCGGGCGGTCCTAAGGAAATTATAACAAACGGTGAAAACGGCATAATAACCCCAAACAATGACGAAAATGCTCTTTCGGACGCCATAACCTATCTTTTGGAAAACCCCGAAAAAAGAGCTATGTTTGGAAAAAAAGGAAGAGAAAATGTACTAACCAACTTTTCCTCCGAAAATATGGCACAAAGCATCGAAAAAATATACAAATCCCTTTTAGGAAAGGATGATAATAAGTGAAGAAGAAATTTAACATAATAGACCTTCTCATAATCATAATAGCTTTGGTAGTTATTTGTGCGGTTGTTTGGGTTTTGAGGATAAACAAAACTGCAAATACAGGCGAAACAAGAACCATAGTTATGGAAATTAAGCAAAAGAGCGAAAGCTTTTGCACCTACCCCAAGGAAGGCGATATAATTACCGATGCCGCCACAAAGCAGGAAATAGGCACACTTGTTGGTTTCCAACAAAAGCCTGCAACGATAAATCTCACTTCTTCCGAGGAAGGCAAGTTTGTTGAGTCCGACATAGAGGGATATTACGATGTGTATCTTACCATTGAGCTTCACTCCAATCTGGAAAATGCCAAGGTTGGCAAGAGCATGTATATCCAGAGCCAACAGTACGCCGGCTCGGGATATGTGGTAAATGTATTGGAAAGCGAGGGAGATGCAAAGTGAAAATAATAGACGAAAAAGGCCGCTTATTTGGCAAGATAAACATAATCGACCTGTGCCTTGTGCTTGTGGTACTTTTTGCAGCCGCAGGTTTCTTTTTGAAGGGTAGTTCGTCCTCGAAAAATCAGACCACATACCAGAGCATTACCTATACAGTCAAGGTAAGCTCTGTGAGAGAAAACACCGCAAAGCACCTTGAGGAAAGCATAGGCAAGGGTGCAACATCTGCAAAAACAGGCGAAGAACTCGGAACTGTTGTGGATGTGGTTACAGAGGATGCAGAGGATTTTGCGGTGGACAAAAACGGACAGTATATAAAATCCACTCCTCCCGGAAGATATGATGTAACCGTAACATTTACAACAGACGGAACCAAGACGGCAAAGGGCATATACACACAAGGCGGCAAGCAGCTTTTTGTGGGCGAGGATCTTCCTTTTGCAACAGACACTGTAGACACAACAGGCGAAGTTATGGATATAAAAGTAGAGGAAAAATAATATGGAAGAAGCTAAAATTTTGCGTATCAATGAGCTGTCCGCCAAGCAGAGAAGCGGTGAGACACTTACCGACGAAGAGTTAAAAGAGCAAGCACAGCTAAGAAGAGAGTATATAGACGCCTTTAAAAGAAACCTTCGTAGCCAGCTAGACGGAATTAAAAAGGACTAAAATGTCCCGTTTTTCTTGACGGGAAGAGCATTTTGTAATATAATGAAATAATAATTTTAAGCACACGGAGGAAATCATGAACGAACAGATATCTGCCATGAGAGCCAAGCTTGATAGCGAACTTAATGCTGCAACAGAGCTTAAGCAGCTTGAGGATATGAGAATTACATATCTTGGCAAAAAAGGCTCAATAACCGACCTTTTAAAAAATATGAAAAACCTCTCCAACGAGGAGAAAAAGACCTTCGGTCAGGAGGTAAATCTCTTAAAGGACGAGGCTACAGAAAAAATAGCACAGAAAATAAAAGAATTCAAGGATGCAGAAATAAGGAAAGAGTTAGAATCCATGCCTGAATTTGACCTTTCCATACCTGCTGATACAAAGAGAGGCTCATACCACCCCATTACTCTTGTGCAGAGAGAATGTGAGAGAATATTCAAATCTATGGGCTTTAGTGTGGAGGACTACAGCGAGGTTGTAACCGACTACGAGTGCTTTGAGTCATTAAACATACCAAAGCACCATCCCGCAAGAGATATGCAGGATACATATTATCTCGAAAACGGTCAGCTTCTTAAAACACAGACCTCCGCAGCACAGAACGCCATATACAGAAAATACAAGGATGCCCTTGTAAATGACGGTGTGCCGATAAAGGCAATCTTCCCCGGAAGATGCTTTAGTAACGAAGCTACAGACGCCTGCCACGAAAACACCTTCTTCCAGATGGAAGGCGTAATGGTAGACAAAAATATATCCATTTCAAATCTTATATACTTTATGAAGACAATGCTCTCCGAGGTGTTCAAAAAGGACATCAAGGTAAGACTTCGTCCCGGTTTCTTCCCCTTCGTTGAACCCGGCTTTGAGCTTGACATAAGCTGTCTTATCTGCGGCGGCGAAGGCTGCCCCTCCTGTAAGCACAGCGGATGGCTTGAGCTTTGCCCCTGCGGTATGATTCACCCCGAGGTGTTAAAGTCAGGCGGTATAGACCCCGAAGAGTACACAGGATTTGCCTTTGGACTTGGTCTTACAAGACTTGCCATGATGAAATACGGCGTAAAAGATATTAGAGACTTAAACAGCGGCAGTTTAAAATGCCTTATGCAGTTTACCGACGACGAATAAGAAAGGAGGAGCTAATATGTTTTTATCTATGAATTGGATTTCGGATTTTGTAGACCTTACAGGTCTTGACAAAACCAAGCTTATAAATCAGTTTTCGCTGTCTGCAGCCGAAGTAGAAAACGAAATTTTCTACAAAGGCTCTGACCTTTCGGGCATAGTCGTGGCAGAGATTAAATCTGTAGAAGACCATCCCGACTCAAAGAAGCTCCACCTTTTGAAAGTAGACGCAGGCGACGGCACTCTTACAGATGTTGTGTGCGGTGCACCAAATGTAAAGGTTGGTATGAAAACCGCCTTTGCCAAGGTTGGTGCTAAAATTGGCGAAATTACAATTGCGCCTAGACCTCTTGCAGGCTACGAGTCCTTTGGTATGTGCTGTTCCGAAAAGGAGCTTGGCATAAGCGACGATAACTCGGGCATTATGGAAATAACCGAAGATGTAAAAAACGGTACTGATATAAAAGAAATCTATGATATCGACGATATCATATTCGAAGTAGACAACAAATCTCTTACAAACCGTCCTGACCTTTGGGGACACTACGGCATAGCAAGAGAATTTGCAACACTTGCAAAAAGGCCCTTAAAGCCCCTCCAGTGCGTTGACCTTACAAAGTACAACAATCTTCCCAAGGTGGATATGAAGATAGAGGATAAGCTCTGCCAGAGATACTCCTGTCTGCAGGTAGAAAACATTACAAAGACAGTAAGCTCTGTTAATATGCGAATCCGTCTTTTCTACTGCGGTATGAGAGGAATAAATCTTCTTGCAGACCTTACAAACTACCTTATGCTCGAAATGGGTCAGCCTATGCACGCATTTGACTCCCGCAAGGTAGAAAGCATAAGAATAAAGAGATTCCAACAGCCGTTTACATTCCGCACATTAGACGGTATTGACCGTGAAATAGACGAAAATACTCTTATGATTTGCAACGGCGACACTCCCGTTGCCATAGCTGGCATTATGGGCGGTCTCGACTCCGAAATTGTAGACGATACCACCACACTCACCTTAGAGAGTGCCACATTTGATGCGGTATCTGTAAGAAAGTCCACTGTTCGCCTTTCGCACAGAACAGATGCTTCTATGCGTTACGAAAAGTGCCTCGACCCCGAGATGACAGTTCCTGCAATAGCAAGATTTGTAAAACTTCTGTCCGACATAGACCCCGATATGAAGGTTGTGTCCTCGCTTACAGATGAATATGCGGTTAAATACGACACCATAAAGCTTAATTTCGACAAGAAATTTGTAGACCGCTACACTGGTATCGACATCCCCTCTTCCACAATAGAAGAAACTCTCACATCACTTGGCTTTGATGTGGATAAAAAGGGCGACGCCTTTGCCGTTACAGTTCCCTCCTGGAGAGCTACCAAGGATGTAACAATGAAGGCGGATATAATAGAGGAAATCACAAGAATCTACGGCTACGACAACTTTGATATTCACACTGCCGTATCTCCTCTCTACCCTGTAAGAGCCGATATGGAAAAATCCGTTGAGGACAGAATAAAGGATATCCTCGTAAAGCGTTATTCGCTCCACGAACTTCATTCATACATCTGGGCATACCGCGACGAATACAAGGCTCTTAATATCGAAACCGAAGAGAATGTAAAGCTTGCAAATTCTGCAAACCCCAACATAGAAACAATCCGCAAGTCCATAGTTCCCACTCAGCTTTGCCAGGTTAAGTACAACACAACCTTCTCTTCTAAGTTCGGTGTGTTCGAAATAGGCAGAGTGGTAGACGGCACAAAAGACGACGGTATGTGCAACGAGAAGAAGAAACTCTGCGTTACACTCTTTAGTAAAAATAAGTCTGTGGAAGCTCTCTACAGAGAGCTGTACACAATGCTCTGCGTAATGGCAGATGACATTAAGCACGAGAGCATAGAGGCAAGTGCAATAGAGGCTACAAAGTCCTATCAGCACATAAGAAACTTAAATGCCCTTTACTGTGCAGGAAAGAAAATAGGCGAAATGGGCGTTGTTCACCCCATTGTGTCAAAAGCAATAGACAAAAAGGCTTCTATAGTATATATGGAAATTGATGTAAATGATTTTGCTACTATAGAAAACAAGAGCATAAGCTACGAGGAGCCATCGAGATTCCCCGAAATGGAAATTGACCTTTCCTTTGTTGCAGACAAATTCGCTCCCATATTAGAGGCTATAAAGGCTCAAAACTGTCCGCTTATAAAAAGTGTAAGCGTAACGGATATTTACGAGGACGAAAGCGGAAAATCCATTACAACAAGAATTGTGTTCTCGCACAGCGAAAGAACTCTCACAAGAGAAGAGGTAACCGAGATTTCCGACAAGATAATTGCGGATTTAGCACAGAAGAATATAACACTTAAAATGTAAAATGGCTTAGGGGAGATATTATCTCCCCTATAAAATTTATTTTAAGAAGGAGGATGCAATATGTCAAACATATGGCACGAAATAAGCCCCAAAAGAATTTCCAAAGAAAAGTTTATGGCTGTAATCGAAATCCCCAAGGGTTGCAAAAATAAATATGAAATGGATAAGGACACAGGTCTTTTAAGGCTTGACCGTGTGCTCTACACATCCACTCACTACCCTGCAAACTACGGCTTTATTCCCCGCACCTATGCAGAGGACAACGACCCCCTTGATGTGCTTGTGCTCTGTCAGGAAACAATTGTTCCCATGACACTTGTTGAGTGCTTCCCCATAGGTGCTCTCAAAATGACCGACAACGACGAAGTGGACGAAAAGATAATTGCCGTTCCCGTAAACGACCCTGCATATTGCTCCTACACCGATATATCTCAGCTTCCCACACACATATTCGACGAGATATCTCACTTTTTCAAGGTGTATAAATCTCTTGAAAACAAAGAAACCGTCGTAAGTGAGACAGTTTCCGCAGAGGAATCCAAGGGGATTATAGAAAAGAGCATCAATCGTTATAAGGAATGCTTTTGCTGATATTTGATACAAAATAAAGAAGTGCAGTGACTGTAAAAGTTCACTGCACTATTTGTTTTATTATTTATATAAATAAAATCCATTACCCATTATCTTTTGTGATTCGGAAAATACAACAAATGCACTCTCGTCTATTTCAAGAACTCTTTTCTGGAAGGCATCCATCTCTCCGTCTTTTAGTGCACAAAAGAGCATTTTCTTTTCATTGTTTGTGTACGCTCCCTTTACATCTATAAGTGTTACTCCTCTGGGAGAAACATTCACAAGCTTTTCTGCCATTTCCACTCCATTTTGGGTTATTACAAAAGCAATTCTCGAAACATTGAGCTTTGCAATAAGCCAGTCTACAGCAGATGTAGACACAAAAAGAGCTATTATGCCGTAGCATGTAAGGTTAATTTCCTTAAAGATAATAAGCGATGCGCCTATTATCATTCCGTCTACCGCCAGAAGCAGTTTGCCTATTGGCACATTCGGAAACTTCCACTGAATTATTCTTCCCAGTATGTCGGTACCGCCGCTCGACGACCCTGTTGCAAACGCTATGCCAAGGCCTATACCGTAGAGAACAGCACCAAAGACAGAAGCAAGAATAATGTCTATATTAATAGGCGGCAAAATTATTGCAAATATTTCTATAAATACCGACAAAACAAGCGACACATACACAGTTGTCACAACAAAGTTTTTGCCAAGAATCTTTATTCCAAAAAGAAGAAGAACAAAGTTTATTACCGCAAAGCTCACACCTGTGGAAAAGCCGAATGTGTGATGCAAAATTGTTGCAATACCCGAAACTCCGCCGTTTACTATTTTGTTGGGAGTAAAAAACATACTCACGGCAAATGCCAATATAACCGCACTAAGTGTTCTTAACATCCATATAGCAATCGGGCTTCTTTTTACCAGTTCCTTTTTACTCACTTGTATTTACCCCTTATTAATCATCTATACTGTTGTCTGTAGCTCTTTCGTATATAGCCATAACCTCGGTTGTGGGCTTTTTGTCTAAGAGTGTTACTACTATAGCTAATATACCGCCAACTATAAATCCGGGGATTATTTCGTATATACCGGTAACAGCACCAAGAGTAAGTCCGCTTGAAACAGGTGCCCAAAGCCAGAGCATATCCACAACTGCACCCGCGATTACACCTGCAACTGCACCCTTGTATGTAAATCTCTTCCAGAAGAGCGAAAGAAGAACAACCGGTCCAAATGCCGCACCAAAGATTCCCCAAGCATTAGACACAAGGTTCATAATAGCCTGAGCTGCTTCACCCTCAGAACTTGCAATAAAGAAAGCAACTACAGATATGATAATAACAACCAAACGGCTTACCCAGAGGATTTCCTTGTTGCCTGCATTCTTTCTTATGAGAGGCTTGTAGAGGTCACTTGTAAATGAAGATGCTGCCACAAGAAGCTGGGAATCTGCAGTAGACATTGATGCTGCGATGATTGCCGCAAGTAAAAGCCCTGCTATAAACGAGGGGAACACATATTTTGCAAGTCGAACAAATACGAGTGACTGCTGACCGCTTTCAAGAAGCTCTTTAGAAAGGTCCACACCGTTATCATATACAAACATTCTGCCAAGATATGCAATAACTATTGTAGCCGTAAGAGAGAGCACCACCCAGATTATTGCAACAGTTGCAGATTTCTTTACCATAGAAGGCTTTTCGATAGCCATAAATCTTACTATAATGTGTGGCATTCCAAAATAGCCAAGTCCCCAGCCGAGACCGGATATTATATCCTCCCAAGATGCATTAAAGAAATTGGCTACAAAGGGGAACTCTTCGCCGTTTGGTCCATTGTACACAGTGGTAAGTGCAGATGCATCAAGATTTTTGCTAAACGCTACCACAATGGGAACAAGCAGAAGTGCCGCAAGCATAAGAAGTCCCTGAAAAAAGTCTGTCCAGCAAACTGCACGGAAGCCGCCAAGGAATGTGTAAACAATTACGATGGCAGCAAATATAAGCATAGCACTTGCTCTTGTAAGCGAAGGAACAAGTGTTGTAAATACATCTGTACCTGCAACAAAGGCAGAAGCCACATAGATTGTAAAGCATACAAGGAAAACCACTGCACATATTATGCTAAGAGCAGGGCTCTTTGATGCAAAACGGTTCGAAAGGTACTGAGGAAGTGTAATGGAATCTCCAGCCGCCTTGGAAAACTTACGAAGTCTCTTGGCAACGATAATCCAGTTTGCCGCTGTACCTATAGCAAGACCTATGCCAATCCACGCCTCGCCAAAGCCGAATGCAAGAACACTTCCGGGAAGACCCATAAGAAGCCACGCACTCATATCGGACGCCTGTGCACTCATGGCAGTTACCCAGGGGCCCATAGCACGACCGCCAAGGAAGTAGTCCTTTTCGTCCGCTGATTTTGATTTAAAGAAGAAGTACACACCTATGGCTACCATAGCCACAAAGTAGAGTACGAATGCAAAAATATCCATTCTTACAAACTCCAATCTGTTGTAATTTTTTACATTTCACATTTTAACACAAAAAACTCCAAATTGCAAGAAAAACAAAAAGCCTCTCAAAGGGCGTAGTTGTGCATTTTGAGTGGCTTTTTGCAAATTTATCTGCTTTCCTTTTTGTATTTAGCAAAAGACAATATAATTTACTGTAAAAAAAGTAATATTCTATAAATCTTATTGCAATTTTTACCTAACAGTTTTTATCTCTTCGTTTCTCTTTATCTTGTTTGTTGTGGTCTTTATAAGAGGCTCTGCTGTAATTGTGAGCCCTTTGATATATTTATACATAGGCTGGGTTTTGTTTATTTCCTTTATTTTCTCCCATATATATTCATATATCTCTTCTTCTGTCTTGCCCTTTAATACAGTGGCATCATACACCGCCTTGCACATAATTTTGTCAAAGCTTATCGAATCGTCCTCGCTTACGCCGTACACAAAGCATTCCGCTACGCCCTCTATTCTGTTTACGAGGGTTTCCATTTCCTCGGGGAATATCTTTTTGCCGTTTTTAAGAACAATCATATCCTTTTTTCTGCCGGTTATAAAGAGGAATCCGTCTTTGTCAAGATAGCCCAAATCACCTGTGTTAAACCAACCATCAGAAGAGAGCACGGCATCTGTTGCCTCGGTGTTGTTGTAGTAGCCCATCATAACTGTGGGGCCCTTTACCTTTATTTCGCCTATGCCGTCTGTGTCCTTATTGTCTATTCTAACTTCCACGCTTCTCATGGGAATTCCCACAGAACCTGAGCGTCTGAATTTTTGGTTTTCGGCAGATATAACGGGCGAAGTCTCGGTAAGTCCGTAGCCCTGAACTATATCTATGCCTATATCATCAAAAAAGAGTGCTGTTCCCGGATCGAGAGGTGCCGCACCCGAAATTATAAGGCGCATACCACCTCCAAGTGCCTCGAGGATATTTCCAAAGAGTTTTTTCCTTAAATCTATTCCGACTTTTCTAAGTGCTCTGGTCACCTTGCGTGCCACTGACACAAGCTTTTCCTTGCCTTGCTTTTTTACCTCTCTTTCAATTGTTGTCCTCATTCCCTCTATAAGAAGGGGCACACCAACAAAGAGCGAAACCTTGTATTCGCAAAGATTTTGCTTGATGTATCTAAGTCCGTCGGGAAATACAGTGGTAACACCGCACGCTATCATAACAAGCATAGCTATAGAGCCAAATATATGATGAAGAGGCAAAAATGCTATGTTGGTATCGCCGTGGCGTATGTCCTCTACCATCTGCATATCGTATATATTGGTAACTATTCCTCTCTGGCAGAGCATAACAGCCTTTGCCTTGTCGGTAGTTCCCGAGGTAAAGAGAAGTACAGACATCTTGTCGGGATCGGGGTCCATATCGGTAAACGATGTATCTCCCTCGCCAAGAAGCTTTTTACCCTTTTCCATAACATTCCAAAACGAAAGCTCTCCGCCCTCGGAGGATATATATGTCCTTATGTTTGTGTTGCCGTTTTCTTTTATTTCATTTATCTTATCTTCGTACTTGGAATCGTACACAATGATGCTTGCCTCACTGCGTACGAGCGAATCCTCCATATCGGCGCATCCAAGCTCCTTGTCTATGGGAACTATAATGCAACCGCCAAAAAGAGCTGCCAGATAGGTTACAGCCCACACATAGCTGTTTCTGCCTGCAACGGCAATCCTCTCACCCTTAAATCCCATATCAAAAAGTGCTGTGCCGAATGCGTTTACATCATACACAAGCTCCTTGTATGATTTGTGAATGTAATCTTTGCTCTTGGGACCGCCGTTTTTTATTATAAATGCGTCCGCATCGCCGTAGAGCCTCATAGAATTTAATGTGAGTTCCTTTACATTTCTAAACAAAGTGGCATCTTTTAATTTATTCTTTTCCATATAAACACCTCAAAAAATGGTAATCTAATGTCTGGCACTAGATTACCACATTTTCGAGATTTTGTCAACTCATATTGGAGATTTTTCCTTTTTATGAGAAATTGCCGTAAGTATTCCAAGCATGGCAAAGCTTACAAGCATTGAGCTTCCTCCCGCACTTACAAAGGGCATTGTAATACCCGTAAGGGGTATCATTTTGGTAACACCGCCTATTATTATAAACGCCTGAAGTGCCAGAGAGGCTATTATGGAAACCGCCAGCGACTTATCAAAGGGGTCTGTTACCTCCATAGCAATCTTGCATCCTCTGTACGAAAGAATGAAATATATCATTATTATGGCAAAGCCCATAAATATGCCCATTTCGTAGCAAATGGCCGAAAAAACAAGGTCGGATTCTATAACCCATATGTTGTGTGCTCCGCTCACGCCAAGCCCCGTGCCGAAATACCCGCCCGAGCATATTGCCCGAAGCGACTCATATATCTGCTGAGTGCCCTGTGGTTTTCCAAGCTCCGCTTGAAAGTTGTACACCGCACTGTCGAGCCATATTTCCACTCTGTCCATAGCTCTTGCAAAAGCTCCCACATAGTTTTCGAGCATATATACGGCAAACACGCCCACAAGAGCTATGATGATATTTATAAGAGGAACGGCAAGAGCCACATCGTACACCATCATCATAGCAAAGTACACAAAGAAAAACAGCACCGCAGTACCAAGCTCGCCTTGAATAAGAAAGAGTCCAAGGCACAAATACACAAATACTGCAATATATACATCCTCTTTTTTTATTCCTAGAGTTCTCTCCTTAAAGCCCTTTAGCTTGCTTTTTTTGCAAAAGAGTGATGAAATAGCAAAGAGAAAGCAAAGCTTTATAACCTCGGAGGGCTGAATGCCCACCGAACCTATTTGTATCCAGTTGCGTGCTCCGCCCACTGTGCTTGCAAATATGAGTGTAAGAGCAAAAAGAACTACTGTGGCACCTATGTAGAGGATGGTGAGCTTTTTCCATCCTTTGAATGCCCTGTAGACAGCATAGCTTACAAAGAATATGCCCGTACCTACCAAAAACCACTTGAGCTGATTTTCGGCTATGGTTATAAGCGACTTTTGGGGGTCATCGTACTGTGCACTCTGCTGAATCCCCAGACTGTAAAGAATTATGATGCTCATAGACGAAAGCATAGCCACCATAAGAAACGGATAAGGATCGCCCAAATCCAATGCGTATATAAGAGCATATGTTACAAGTATCAGTCCGCAGGTAACCGCCATAGCAACAAGAAGTCTTTTATAATCCGCATGGGGATAAAGACACATAAGGGAAAAGCATATGATATTGAAGCTAAGAACCATAGATACTGCACCAAAACGGAATTTCACAGCCTCACCCCTAATCCTTATCATTTTCGCAAAATACGAATTTAATGGTACCAAAGCCTATTTTGTCGCCGTTTTTAATAGGCAGGGTGTAGTTACCCAAGTATTTTCCGTTAAGAAGCGTGCCGTTTGTACTGCCGAGGTCCTCTATATAGAATTCGCCTCGGTCAAAAAATATTCTTGCATGCTCCTGAGACATAAAGGGTGCAGGTATGCAGATGTCACTTTTGCGTGCTCTTCCTATGGTGGTGTTTTCTCTCACGGCATAGGTATCGTATATTTTGTACTCCAAATCCTTCTTTTTGCCCGAGTACTTTATATATGCCATACCTTCGGTAAGCTGTCTGTGTGCACGCTTGGTGTCCGATATATCAAGATAGACCATCTTTACAACACGCAGTATAAACACATACACAATACCTATAAGAATAAATTTTATTACACCGGAAGCTACTTCAAAAAAGCCCATTTATGTCACCTCACGAAAGCATTTTCTTAAGATACATACCCGTATAGGATTTGCCGTTTTTTGCCACCTCTTCGGGAGTTCCTGAACACACAAGATTTCCTCCCCCTGTACCGCCGTCGGGTCCTAAGTCTATAATGTGGTCGGCAACCTTTATTACATCCAGATTGTGCTCTATAACCACAACTGTATTGCCACTGTCTGCAAGAATGTTGAGTACCTCTATAAGTCTGTGAACATCTGCCGTATGAAGTCCTGTAGTCGGCTCGTCCAATATATAGAGGGTTTTGCCTGTTGCCTTGCGGCTAAGCTCTGTGGCAAGCTTGACTCTTTGTGCCTCACCGCCCGAAAGCTGAGTAGACGGTTGTCCTATCTTTATATAGCCAAGTCCAACATCGCAGAGAGTCTTAAGCTTTCTTTGTATCTTTGGTATGTTGGAAAAGAATTCAACACCCTCATCTACTGTCATATCGAGTATATCACTTATGTTTTTTCCTTTAAATTTTACCTCAAGAGTCTCTCTATTGTATCTTTTGCCCTTGCAGACCTCGCAGGGCACATACACATCGGAAAGAAAGTGCATTTCTATCTTTATTATTCCGTCGCCCTGACACGCCTCACATCTTCCGCCACGCACATTAAAGCTGAATCTACCCGGCTGATAGCCCCTTAGTTTTGCCTCGTTTGTCTGGCTGAACACATTTCTTATATCGCCGAAAACTCCTGTGTATGTTGCAGGGTTGGAGCGGGGTGTTCTGCCTATGGGAGACTGGTCTATGCTTATTACCTTGTCTAAGTTTTCTATACCCTCGATTTTTTTGTGCTTACCGCTCTTGCACTTTGCCTTGTTTAATTTGGCAGAAAGGGATTTATTTAATATCTCATTTACAAGAGAGGATTTGCCCGAGCCGGAAACGCCCGTAACGCAAACAAATTTGCCAAGGGGAATTTCCACATCTATATTTTTAAGATTATTTTCCTGTGCACCTCTTATATAGAGGGATTTTCCGCTACCCTTTCTTCTCTTTTTAGGTACCTCTATCTTTTGCCTTCCGCTAAGGTAGGCACCTGTTATGCTCTCATCGCACGCCATAATATCGTCTATTGTGCCCTGTGCCACCACTTGTCCTCCGTGTATTCCTGCTCCGGGGCCTATGTCTACAATGTGGTCGGCAGAGCGCATTGTGTCCTCATCGTGCTCCACAACTATCAGGGTATTTCCCAAATCCCTTAGCTTTTTAAGAGTGGCAAGAAGCTTGTCGTTGTCCTTTTGATGCAAGCCAATGGATGGCTCATCTAATATATAAAGTACTCCCATAAGGCTTGAGCCAATCTGTGTTGCAAGGCGAATTCGCTGTGCCTCACCGCCCGAAAGAGAGCCTGCACTTCTTGCAAGTGTGAGGTAGTCTAGCCCCACATCCTTTAAGAACTGAAGTCTTGCGTTTATCTCCTTTAATATCTGCTTTGCTATTATCATTTCAACATCCGAAAGCGAAAGACTGTCGAAAAAGGCCTTGGCATCACGAATGCTCATTTCGCAGATTTCCGATATATTCTTTCCGCCCACCGTTACTGCCAGAACCTCGTCACGAAGTCTCTTTCCCTTGCAGGCGGGACAGGGGTTACTACTCATAAGCGACTCAATTTCCGCCTTCATAAAGGAAGAAAACGAATCCTTGTAGCGTCTCTTTAGTGTGTTTATAATTCCCTCAAACGGTCTGGTTTTGCGCTCGCCCATATATACTATGGTAAGAGGCTCGTCGCTTCCGTAGAGAATGAGACTAAGTTCCTCGTTTGTAAGGTCCTCAATGGGTTTGTTCACATCAAAGCCGTGTTTTTTGCCAAGTGCCTCTATCCACAGTCTCGAATATGAGCCGTCGTCGCCGATGTTTTTAAATCCGCACACATCTATACCGCCGTCAAAAACGGACTTTGCAGTGTCGGCTATAACAAGCTCGGGGTCTATCTCCATAAGCATACCAAGACCAAGACACTCTCTGCACGCACCCACGGGGCTATTGAAGGAAAACGAACGAGGTGTCATTTCCTCCATACTTATACCGCAGTCTCTGCAGGCAAAATTCTGGCTGTATACACTCTCTGTGCCGTCCCCAAGAATAACTATTACAACGCCCGAGCCTATTTCCAGTGCGGTCTGCACAGAATCGGTAACTCGAGACATTATGCCGTCCTTTAATGCAATTCTGTCCACAACTATTTCTATATTGTGCCTTGTGTTCTTTTCGAGCGATATTTCCTCGTACAAATCACGGATTTCGCCATCTATCCGCACTCTCACAAAGCCGTTTTTCTTTGCGTTTTCAAGCACCTTTTGGTGTGTGCCCTTCTTTTCCTTAACAACAGGAGCGAGTATTTGAAGCTTTGTTCCCATTTTGTGTGCCATAATGGCATCCACAATCTCGTCTATGGACTGTGCCTCTATTGTTTTTCCGCATTTGGGGCAGTGCATAACGCCCACTCTTGCAAAGAGCAGACGGAAATAGTCATATATCTCGGTAACGGTTCCCACTGTGGAACGGGGATTGTGGCTTGTGGTTTTCTGGTCTATGCTTATAGCAGGCGAAAGCCCCCCAATATAGTCCACATCGGGCTTGTCCATCTGTCCCAAAAACTGTCTGGCATATGAGGACAAAGACTCCACATATCTTCGCTGCCCCTCAGCGTATATGGTGTCGAAGGCAAGAGAAGACTTGCCCGAGCCGGAAAGACCCGTAAACACCACGAGCTTATCTCTGGGGATTGATATATCTATATTTTTAAGGTTGTGCTCTCTGGCACCACGAATGTATATCGTATCCTTTGGCATATTACATTCTCCTACAAATTGTTTTGTATTTTAATTCTGGTTATTTCGTCTCTTATAAGTGCGGCTTCCTCAAACTTAAGCTCCTGTGCCGCCTTTTGCATACGAAGAGTAAGATTATAGATTATCTCCTCGGGGCTTTCGCTTTGAGAAGTATCTATAGTATCCTCAATATCCACAGATGTCTTTATTATTCCTCGTACATCCTTTATAACCGTCTTAGGCTCTATGCCGTGCTTTAGGTTGTACTCCTTTTGAATTTCACGGCGTCGGTTTGTTTCGTCTATGGCATTTTTCATAGAGCGGGTTATTTCGTCTGCATACATAATTACTCTACCCTCTGCATTTCGGGCGGCTCTGCCTATTGTCTGCACAAGCGAGGTTTCGCTTCTTAAAAAACCCTCCTTGTCGGCATCCAGTATGGCAACAAGGCTCACCTCGGGGATATCGAGTCCCTCTCTTAAAAGGTTTATGCCCACCAAAACATCAAAAACCCCAAGACGCAAATCCCTTATTATTTCCATACGCTCTATAGTTTCTACATCGCTATGGAGATACCTAACCTTGATACCAACATCGTGAAGATAGTCGGTAAGTGTTTCTGCCATCTTTTTTGTGAGCGTGGTTACAAGAACTCTTTGATTTTTTTCTGTAACCTCGTTTATGGCACCTATAAGGTCATCGACCTGACCCTTTACGGGACGCACAATAACCTCGGGGTCCACAAGACCTGTGGGGCGTATAACCTGCTCTACCACCTTTGAAGAATTTTGTCTTTCATATTCGGCAGGTGTTGCTGATACAAATATCACTTGATTTATCTTTTTTTCGAATTCCTCAAAGCATAGCGGTCTGTTGTCAAAAGCAGAGGGAAGACGAAAGCCATAGTCCACAAGAGTGGTCTTTCGTGACCTGTCGCCTGCGTACATAGCTCTCACCTGCGGTATGGTAACATGCGATTCGTCTATAACAAGAAGAAAATCGTCGGGCATATAGTCTATGAGCGTGTAGGGAGCACTTCCTGGCTCTCTTCCGCTTATGTGACGGGAATAGTTTTCTATACCCTGACAAAAGCCTATTTCCTGCATCATTTCCAAATCGTAGTTGGTGCGTTGCTCAAGCCTTTGCATTTCCAAAAGTTTGTTTTCGCTCTTAAGCTCCATAAGCCTGTCCTGAAGCTCCTCGGATATTGTCCTTATGGCGTTTTTCATCTTTTCGCCTGTTGTGGCATAGTGCGACGCTGGAAAAAGTGCAGTGTAGGTACGCATAGCTATTACCTCACCTGTTACTGTGTCTATCTCGCAGATTCTGTCTATTTCGTCGCCAAAAAATTCTATTCTCACAGCCTTTTCGCCCTGACCTACGGGAAGGACCTCAAGTACATCGCCTCGCACACGGAAGGTACCTCGCTCAAGGCTCATATCGTTTCTATTGTACTGCATATCTACAAGGCGCCTTAAAATCCAGTCTCTGTCGTACTCGTTGCCAACTCGAAGACTGAGCATTAGATTTTTGTAGTCATCGGGGTCGCCAAGACCGTATATGCACGAGACACTGGCTACTATTATGACATCACGCCTTTCGAAAAGTGCCGCAGTGGCACTGTGGCGGAGCCTGTCTATTTCGTCATTCATGGAGGAGTCCTTTTCTATAAAGGTGTCTGTGCCGGGAATGTAAGCCTCGGGCTGATAGTAATCGTAATAAGACACAAAGTACTCTACCGCATTGTCGGGAAAAAACTCTTTAAACTCACTGCAAAGCTGTGCGGCAAGCACCTTGTTGTGTGCAAGAACCAGTGTGGGCTTGTTTACCTTTTCTATGGTTTTGGCAATAGTATAGGTCTTGCCCGAGCCTGTAACACCCAGAAGGGTCTGACCGCGCATTCCCTTTGTAATGCCGTCCGACAGCTCCTCTATTGCTTTAATCTGGTCGCCCTTTGGCTCGTAGGGAGATACTACCTTAAAGTTATGCACATTCGCTCCTCCTTTCATAATATTCCATATTATATTTTACCACTTTTTATTTAAAATAACAAGTGGCAGAAATTAAATAGCAAAAACATTTGAAATTGCTTTTATTATGTGTTATACTATAAGGTGTTAAAAATATACCTTTAAGAAAGGATTGATAAATATGCAAAAGAAAGATATCGATTGGGGTTCTCTTGGCTTTTCCTATATGAAAACTGACTATCGTTTTGTAGCTAACTTTAAAGACGGCAAATGGGACGAGGGTACTCTTACAGAAGACAACAACATAGTATTAAACGAGTGTGCAGGTGTACTTCAGTACGCACAGACTTGTTTTGAAGGTCTTAAGGCATACACTACCGAAAATGGTGAGATTGTGGTATTCCGCCCCGACCTTAACGCTCAGAGAATGGCAGACTCCTGCAGAAGAATGGAAATGCCCGTATTCCCCGAGGACAAATTCGTGGAAGCTGTAGAAATGGTTGTAAAAGCCAACAAAGAGTGGGTTCCTCCCTACGGAAGCGGTGCTTCTTTGTACCTTAGACCATTTATGTTTGCATTCAACGATGTAATAGGTGTTAAGCCCTCTACAGAATATCAGTTCAGAATTCTGGCAACTCCCGTTGGCCCCTACTTTAAGGGCGGAGTTAAGCCTCTTACACTTCGTGTTTGCGACTTTGACCGTGCAGCACCCTGCGGCACAGGACACATAAAGGCAGGTCTCAACTACGCTATGAGCCTCCACGCAATAGTAACTGCTCATGATGAAGGTTATGACGAGAATATGTATCTCGATGCAAAAACCCGTACATATGTTGAGGAAACAGGCGGAGCAAACTTCCTCTTTGTTACCAAAGACGGCAAGGTTATAACACCCAAATCCTCCACCATACTCCCCTCTATAACAAGAAGATCTCTTATGCAGGTTGCAAAAGAATATCTTGGTCTCGAAACAGAGGAAAGACCTATTGCTCTTACAGAACTTGGCGATATGGCAGAGTGCGGTCTTTGCGGAACAGCTGCAGTAATCTCCCCTGTTGGAAAGATTGTAGACCACGGCAAAGAAATATGCCTGCCCAGCGGTATGACCGAAATGGGCCCCATAACCAAGAAGCTCTACGATACTCTCACAGGAATTCAGATGGGAAGAATTAAGGCTCCTGAAGGCTGGGTAAGAAAAATACTTTAATTAATTATTGTTTGTAGGGGCCTTGCTTGCCCCTACAACCTTTTTAGTTATCTTTAAAGGTGGTGATATATATGCTCCAGAAACGAATGGTTACAATTCAGGACATTTCCTGCATAGGAAAGTGCTCGCTTACAGCTGCAATTCCTATTATATCGGCATTTGGCATAGAGGCAGCTGTGCTTCCTACTGCGGTACTCTCTACCCACACAGGTGCCAACTTTTCCGGCTACACCTTTCGTGATCTTACAGACGATATGGAGGGTATATATAACCATTGGAAAAGCTTTGGGGCTAAGTTTGATGCAATATATTCGGGGTATCTCGGAAGCATTCATCAGCTCGATATTGTAAAAAACTTCTTCTCTGAGTTTGGCACCAAGGACAATATAATATTTGTAGATCCCGTAATGGGCGACGAAGGAAGGCTATACAAAGGCTTTGACCTTGACTTTGCCAAAAAAATGCGAGAGCTTTGCTCCCATGCGGATATAATATGCCCAAATGTCACAGAGGCAGCATTCCTTACAGGCATAGAATACTCCGATGACCACAGCATAGACTATGTGCGAAAGCTTGCCCACGCACTTACCGACACCGGTGCAAAGGACATAATTATCACCGGTCTTACCGAAGGAAATATGGTGGGCTGCCTTAGTCTTAATACTGATACAAGTGAGGAGAGCACCTGTATGCGTCCCAAAATTGCAGGGTGCTACTACGGAACGGGCGACATTTTCGCTTCCGTTGTGTCCTCTGCCCTCACAATTGGCTACACGCTGGAGCGTGCAGTGGCAATTGCAACGGATTTTGTACACCAGAGCATACTAAATACTCAAGATGAGCTACAGAAATACGATTATGGAGTTAAATTTGAGGGCTGTCTGGGTATGCTTACAGAGCTTTCTCAAAAATAACAATATATTAAAATCAAAACTCACTGCCAGAAAAATCGACAGTGAGTTTTTTGTATTAAGGTTATTTTTCTATAAATCACAGTACGCCGAAGCAATTTGTTCTGCACATTTAATTCCATCAATTGATGCAGACATTATACCGCCCGCATAACCTGCTCCCTCGCCTATAGGATACAGTCCCGTCTCCGAAGATATCATATCTTCGCCTCGTAAAATTCTAAGAGGTGCACTTGAGCGTGTTTCCACACCCGTTAAAACGGCATCGTTTAAAAGAAAGCCTTTCATCTTTTTGTCCATTTCTATAAGGGCATCTCTTATGCCCTCTGCCACGAAATTTGGAAGAATGTCCCACAGATTTGCTCCCTTTACCCTTGGAAGATAACTTGGTACTACAGAGCCAAAATCCGTTGTGGGAACCTTATTTATAAAATCCTCTACTCTCTGGCAAGGTGCACAGTAATCTGGGCCACCTAGCTTATAGGCTTCTTTTTCCATATTACGCTGAAACTCCACGGCATTTAGCGGACTTTCGCCATCTATATCTTCGGGGTACACCGAAACAAGCAGAGCACTGTTCGAGTTTTGCATATCTCTTGCAAAATAGCTCATTCCGTTGGTTACAACACCGCCCTCTTCAGAAGAAGCACACACCACCTCGCCGCCGGGGCACATACAAAAGGTGTACACGCCTCTGCCTTTTGGGTGGCAGCTGAGCTTGTAGTCTGCAGCAGGCAGACTTTCCGCAAGATTTTTGTCCTTATACATAAGCGTATTTATATACTCTCTTTTGTGTTCAATACGCACACCAACAGAAAACGGCTTTTTTTCCATTTTAACGCCTTTTTTATAGAGCATTTCATATGTGTCTCTTGAAGAATGTCCAAGTGCAAGAACTAATTCTTTGCAGTTAAAAACGGTCTTTTCTCCGTTTTTTGTATCCGTTATCTCCACATCAAAGCTTCCGTCAGCTTTCTTCGTATAATCGGTAAATACACTGTCAAAGTGCACCTTACCGCCAAGGCGTTCTATTTCCAGACGCATATTAACAACTATCTTTCTAAGATAATCCGTGCCAATGTGAGGCTTTGCACCATACATTATTTCCTCTGGTGCGCCAAAATTTACAAATTCATTAAGGACAAAGCGGGTACGCATATCATTAACACCGCAGGTAAGCTTTCCGTCCGAAAAAGTGCCTGCACCGCCCTCTCCAAACTGCACATTTGAGTTTTCGTTAAGCTCTCCCGATTGTCTTAGCTTTTCTATAGCTTCCATTCGCTCGGGTGCTCTCTCGCCGCGTTCAAACACAAGGGGCTTTAAACCCGCCCTTGCAAGCATAAGCGCACAAAAAAGCCCGGCAGGACCGGTTCCTATTATAACAGGTCTTATCTTCGAGCTTATATCTTTGAAAGGGAATTTGTAGGGAATGTTATTATATTCCTCTACACCCTTTATATTTTTCTTTAGTATCTTATTTTCGTTTTTAAGACTCACAAGGACTGTATGCACATAAGAGATTTCGCCTCTTTTTCGAGCGTCAAGAGACCTTCTTAAAAGAGTGATGTCCTGTATGTCTTTCTCATCCACGCCGAGCCTTTTGCAAACTGCCTCTTTAAGAGATACATCTGCAAGGACACCGATTTTGAGATTGGAAATCTTAAGCATAAAATCATACTCCTGTAAGCATAACCTGGTTGTAGAGGAAAAATGCCATTCCAAGTATTTCCATAACCGCAATCTGAAATACTATTGCATAGTATTTTTTCTTTTTTACACAAAGGATTATGTTTAATATAAGAAATGGTATTGTGCTTATAAGTCCGCCTGCAAATATGGACACAAGTGCGGCAACAAAGGGCCCTACCTTATTTATAATCATAGTATTGTACACCAGCACCTCGGAGGCATAACCCGGATAGCACATAAGTACTGTGAGAATGAGCACATACCACTTTCTTATGTATTCTCCCATAAGAGTTCTCCTTGCGGGTGCCTCTTTTTTAGCTTGCTGTCTTGCAATTATATCTTGTCTTTCCATAATGTACTCCCTGAAATTTAATACTTAGTTTTGTAATTTATTAAATGAAAACGCCCCGCAAATAAGCGGGGCATGAATTCAAAATAGCTATTATTTATTAACAGCGTCTTTTAAGCCTCTGCCTGCCTTAAATGCGGGAACAGTAGAAGCTGCGATGTTGATAACTGCACCTGTCTGGGGGTTCTTGCCCTGTCTTGCAGCACGCTTCTTTGTTTCGAAAGTACCAAAACCAACTAATGCGATTTTGTCGCCCTTAGCTAATGCTTCTGTAACAGCATCAACAAAAGCGTTTAATGCCTTTTCAGCATCAACTTTCTTTAATTCTGCCTTCTCTGCAATTGCAGCAACTAATTCACTCTTTTTCATTTTACCTACTACCTCCTAAGTATATTTGGTATACGATTATTATACCAAATATTGTGCACGTATGCAATAGTTATTATGAACAAATTTATTCAGCCAAAAGGGGCAAAAAAACCCGTTTTTTTGGTGGTAATGCCAAGAAAAACTGCTTTTTCGTCAACGCACTGTTTTAGGATATCAACCCAGGATTTGATCGATTGTCATATTGTGATACTCTATGTAGAGCTCGCCTATTGTAGCCTGATTGGAATTTATATCGCACCAGAAGATGTCGCCCTCTTTTACGGGTCTGTCGGACACACCTTCGCCAAGGGCAAGGATATCGGAAAGCATCATAGAATCATATGCTTTCTTGACTGTTATCTTAACTCTGTAAAGCTCTGTTCTGTCGGAGAGTCTCAGCGCAAGAGACGGATAAAAATCTATATATATATCCGCTCCGTCCTGATATGCATTTTCAGATATATAAATAAAGCTTTTTGCATATATGTAGCCGAGCATCGACGATGTTGTTACAAAGTCTCTGGGTTCTATTTCTACAGATGTCTTTGTCTTAAAGGGTGTTTCATAAACATAGTTTGGAATATCCTCTGCTATATTTGCATAGTAATCGCTGTTTGAAGGGTAGCTTGCACTATCAAGTCTTGTATAAGGAGTTAAAAACTCTGTCATATATCCGCATCTAAAGCCCCTCTGCGAGCCAAAGGTAAAGTCATACTGCATAAGTATCTTGGCTATTTCCTTTTTGGTTACAAGGTTTTTAGCGCCGAGAGTGCCGTCTGCGTTTAAGGTTATACCAAAGTTATATGCATAAATCATCTGCTGTGCAAACTTGGAATCTGTGTTTGCAAGCTCCACATCCTTGTATGTGCCCACTTTGGATTTTACCACATTACTGGGTACATACTGGTTGTTGCGTGCGCCCAAGGTAAGAACAGCAACTGCATCCTCAACTGTGGCAAACTTTTGAGCGTTTTCAAATGTAGAGCCGTAATTCTTTTCGTCCAGAGCATAATTGCACGCTATATCCCAGTACTTCGCATAGTCGCCGTCATACTTTACGCTATAATCGTATGAAATCGCAGGAGTTCTCATCTTGTACTGATATCTTATGGCAGCTACGGAAAGCTCCTCATAGGTTATATTGCCGTTTGCTTCGTAGGGAGTATCAAACAGATTTGATTTTTCGTACACATTCTTAAGTGTCTCATCGGAATATCTGTCTGCAAAATTGGTGTACGCCGAGGGATTTAAATCCTTGGCTCTTACTATAAGCACCGCCGCTTCTGCTCTGGTGAGGGTGTCTTCCATACGAAGATTTATCATATCTCCGCCAACCATAAGACCTGTGTTGTACACCCATGATGTAACTACAGAGCTTGTGCCCTGTGAGGATATAACGTAAGGTGCTGTAGTTACAGCTCCGTCTGCAAAACGGGTATAGAGAAGCTTTGCAACCTCACCTCTTGTTATGCTCGAATCGGGTTCAAAATTGCCGTTTGGTCTGGCTTCAAGCTGGGATGCCATAATATAGTCATATGCCCAGTGTCCCTCGTGAACATCCTGGAATGGTTCTTCAAAAACCACTTCGGATTTTCCGAGCATCTTTACAAATTCCGCACGGCTTACAACACCTGTAGGGTTATAGGTTCCATCGGGGAGACCGTTGATAGTTCCTTCTGCCACAAGGCGCTCTACCTGGGAAAAAGCCCAGTGGTCGGCGGGCAAATCGCTAAACTGTGCGTTTGCAATAACAGGCATAGCACAAATCATGAGCGAAAGCGTGAGAAAAACAGTAATTAATCTTTTCATATGTTTCAATCCTTTCTTAAATCCGAACCCGTTTGGGTACGTGTTTTTTGCTATATTGAAATGCTTAAAATAATTAATATAAAAATTCTTTAACTACCTTTGGAGCCTCCTCTGATATGTTGCAACGGAGCACACACATCCTTGAAAGCGTCATAAATGAAGATATAAGAGACAATACTGTTGCCATAATTTCGTCGGAAACGGGGTGCATAATAGCCTCAAAAAGCCTCGTTATGCCTTCCTGTGCCGAAAGATTGCAAATGGTGTTTGCCTCTCCTCTTTCCAGAAACACCAGAGCTTTAAGCGGTACACAGGTGTTTACATTTATCCCTGTTGTGCCAGCCCAGGGAGTTCCGTATATGTACCAGGTATCGCCTTTTTTTCTGAAAGCAGGCGAATCGTCATTTAATATAAAGGATTCGGGATAAACCTTTTTCCAAAGAGCTGTGTGGGTGGACTTGCCTGTACCCGACAAAGCCGAAAAAGCCACTCCAAAGCCATCGTATACAACAGACGATGCGTGAACTGTAAAACCGCCGTGGAATATAAGAGTAAACCTAAAGAGATACTCCAGAACATTTGCAAGAAAGAACTCGTCATCTCTACCGTACAGAGAAGCAACATCCAATAGGCACACATCTGCTTTTTTTTGAATGTTGTCGTATGTAAAGGTGGCACACACAAAATCCTCTTCGGGGTCGCTAAAGCAAACTGTGTATCTTCCGGGCCCATCTGTATACCAATTGTTTAATTCTCTTGAGGTAAGAGGTGATGTATCGGGAGCAGATATGGCCTGCACAGTGCGAGTACAGGTTATACTCACAACATCATCTGCCGCCTCGTCGCCATTTGCCAGATAGGGTTTAAAAATCTCTTCTGTATACTGGTCTGGGTAGCTTTCTATCTTATATATTATGTCTGCTATTTTAAGTGCAAAAGATCGTCTTTTTTCCATCTCAATATTCCCTATAGTAATTAATTGGGCATATAAAGCTCAATGCTCACAAGTATCCATACATACATTATACTACTTTGTCCTAAATTTGTCTACTATAATTATCATATGTTTATTGGCATTTTGTGTTAAAGCAAATTATCCACCCGCACATTTTAAACAACTCTCTTAAACAAGCAATAAATCCATCAAATCCATTAAACACATATCAAATGAGGTTATTAAATAGGTCCATTAAAC
>JAZNFW010000105.1:0-10976 GCA_045576175.1 Clostridia bacterium
AGACAAGTTGCAAAAGGAAGCTGCCGAAAAAGCTGAAATAAAAAGAGATGACCTTATTGCAGAACTAAAAAAAGTAGGCTTTGCCGATATAGATTTTGACTTTGTGCCAGAAAAGGACAAACTGAACCAGAAATTAAAAGCACTCGCTATGATTGCCCGTATGCTTGGGATGGAGCATCCCGATTTTAGCGGTGAGATAGAAGATATATCTGATACGGAGAGTGATGTGTTTGGTTAAAAAGAGAAGCACTATCAAATACAACTGGTCCGATAAGCACAAAGAATATATGCGCAAAACCCAAAACTCCGCAATTAATGTTGCAGAGGGAAGTATACGTAGCGGAAAGACGACCGACAATATCTTCTGTTTTGCTTATGACCTTAAACGGTCTAAGGATAAGCTTCATTTAGCAACGGCGTCTACACAGCCTACTGCAAAACTTATAATAGGTGACTGCGATGGGTATGGCTTGGAGCACATATTCAGAGGACAATGCACTTGGGGCAAGTACAAAGGCAACGAGTGTCTTCGCATAAAAGGCCCCGACACCGATTTCAAAGAGAAGATTGTTTTGTTTTGCGGCGGCGGAAAAGCAGACAGTTATAAGAAGTTTAGAGGAACTTCCATAGGTCTTTGGATTGCCACAGAAATCAATTTACACCATAAGAACAGCATAGACGAAGCTCTTAGGAGACAAATCAACGCCGATATAAAACGGTGTTACTGGGATTTAAACCCCGAAAACCCAAACGATGAAATATACACCAAGTATATAGATTATTGGGCCGACCTTCAAAAAAAGGGGACTTTGGTAGGTGGATACAACTACGAGAGCTTTAATATATTCGATAACATAAATATTCCAGAGAGGAATTTGAAGGAAGTCCTTAGTCGCTATACAGAAGGCACGGTTCATTATATTCGCGACATTCTAGGTAAAAGAGCTGTGGCCGAAGGGCTTATATATCAGCAGTTTGCAGATAACACTCAAAGTTTTGTTGTGGACGAGCTCCCGGAAAATCTTGTATATATAACCATAGGTGTAGACTATGGCGCCAGCAAGAGCCGGACAAGCTTTAAGGCAACGGGATTTTCGTATGGTTTCAACACGGTGTACTCTCTGGACGAAGAAGAAACAGAGGGAGTAAAAACACCGGAGCAACTTTATCATGTATTTGAACTTTTTTATTTGCGTGTGGTGAATACCTACGGGGCTGTACATAAAGTGTATGCAGATTATGGTGCTCTTGGGCAGGTTATTACCCAAGGCTTGCGAAATTATATGGCGGTCAGGTCTTTTCCGGTAATTATAGATGATTGTTCTAAAGGGAGAATCATTGACAGAATAAACTTTACAAATCAGATTATGGCACTTGGCAGGTACAAGGTGCTTCGCAAATGTAAGAACTTAATAGTTGCTCTGCAGACAGCTGTATGGGACGACAAGAAAACAGATGAACGATTGGATGATGGAACCACCGACATAGATAGCCTTGACGCCTTTGAATACTCCGTCTTCCCACATATCAATAAAATTATGAGGTGATGAAAGATGAATCTTGACAGCTACCTTAAAGAAGAATACGGTTATAATTCAGAGGTTAAGGATGCGTGGATTCCAAATCTTGTACTGTGGAAATCTTGGTACAAGGGCAAAGTGGACGCATTCCACAATTATAAAATATACAATGGCAAAAAACACATAAGCCGGACAAGAAAATCTCTACAGATGGCGAAAAAATGTGCAGAGGACTGGGCAGATTTGCTGTTTAACGAGAAGTGCAAGATATCTCTTGCGGATGAAGCGAGCAATAAGCAGCTTGAAGAGATACTTGTGAAGAATAAGTTCTGGAGATTCACAAATAAAGCTATCGAAAGAGCCGGTGCAAGCGGAACTGGTGCTATTGTAGTAAGAGTGCACGGTATTGCTGTGGGCAATAACGAGAATGTCATAGATGTTACAGCTGCAGAAACGAAAATAGATTATGTTGATGCCGACTCAATATATCCTCTTTCTTGGGATAATTCGGGAATTACGGAGTGCGCTTTCGCAAAAGCCTTTACCAAGAGTGGCAAAAAATACATACACCTTACAATCCACAAGCTCAACGGAAATGGCAATTATGTTATACACAACAAAACTTTTCTTGATGTCCAAGGAAACTTGAGGGTGGTTGAACAAGCAGAAGTCATAGAAAACTTTGATACAAAATCGGTCAAGCCGTGGTTTGTTATTTTATCGCCTCAGCAGAATAACAATGTTGAAGAGGATATGCCGTGGGGGCTCCCGTTCTTTGCAAATGCCATAGATACATTGGAATCAATCGACCTTGATTTTGACAGTCTGCAACACGAAATCTTTGCAAGCCGTAAGAGAACATTTGTAAGACAGGAAGCTATGCAGGTAAACGCAAAAAACGGGGAGATATCCGATACATTTGACCCTAATGATGTTACACTGTATGTTCTTCCAGATGGATACAATAAAGAAGACCTCATACAGACGGAAGGTTCTGAAATACGAGTCTCTTCTTTGTGCGAGGGCCTTAGCAAAACTCTTGCTATATTTGGGGACCAAGTTGGATTTGGCCCCGGAAAATACAAGTTTGACCCACAAAGCATGTCTACGGCAACCGAGGTGATAAGTCAGAACTCACCAATGTTCCGCAGAAAGAAGAAACACGAAACCGGAATAGAGGATGCTATATATGACCTTATAGAGGCTATAGCGTATGCTTCCACCACATTCGGGGCGTATAGCATAAACACAGCGGGACTTACAATAGCTTTTGATGATAGTGTAATAGAGGATAAAGAGGCTATATCCAACAGAGCTTTGAGAGAATATAATGCAAGGCTCATTTCCGGGTCTGAATACCGACAGAGAGTGTTTGGGGAAGATGAAGAAACAGCCAAAGCAAAAATTGAGGCTGTAAAAGCCGAAACCCCTGCACTCACAGACATAATGGCATTGTGATGGTGAACTGAATGCTTAATCAACACCAAATACAACTCTTGCCCGAGAGGCTATGCAAGCACTTAAGCGATATAAACACGGAATATCTTGTTTCAGTGGGCGAAGTACTAAAGGATATAGGTGAACTTCGTCCTACAGATGTGCATCAGCTCCAACAGATGTACAATTACGGCTCAAAGGCAGATGAGATTGCCAAGCGATTGGCCGAAGTGAGCCAAAAGGATGTAGCCGAGATATATGACATATTCGATATCGTTGCCAAGGAAAACTATAAATTTGCAAAACCTTTTTATGAGGCTCGGTTTATGGATTATATTCCCTATGAGGAAAACATCCCTTTGCAAAGAAAAGTAAAGGCAATGGCAAAGCAGACAGTTGATGAATACAAAAACATGACTCAACATACTGCATTTGCTATTTTCAGTAAGGACGGTAAGAGCCTTGCTCCTCTTTACGAGAAAAACGCAAATAAGATAGCTACAAGCCTATCGGATACATATACCAAAATAGTCGATTATGCCGTAACACAAGTCAATATGGGTATGGAGAGCTATACCAAAGCAGTAAATGACATTGTAAAGGCAATGAGCGCAAGTGGTATCCGCACCGTGGATTATGCAAAAAAAGAAGGCGAAAAGGGATACAGTCGCCGTCTTGATTCTGCAGTAAGGCAAAATGTACTGTGGGGCGTAAAAGAATGTAATCAGCAAACAGCAAACCTCGTAGGTGAAGAATTCGGCGCAGACGGTATGGAAGTGGATTACCACATGCATCCTAGACCGTCCCATGCAGATATGGGCGGTAGGCAATATGCACTTGGTCCTGCTCGTACTGTAAAAGGTGTGCACTATCCTTCGTTTGAGGGAAAAGCAAAATCTCTGCTTGAAGAATACGGCTGTTTGCACTTCGCGTTTCCTATAATCCTGGGAGTTTCTCGACCTGCTTACACAGAGGAAGAACTCCAAGAGTACGCAAGAGCCGATAAGGCTACCTTTGAATTTGAGGGCGAGAAATATACGATGTACGAAGGTACCCAACTGCAAAGAAAAGTCGAAACCGCTCTCCGACATCAGCGGGATATACTCAATATGGCAAAAGCCGCAGGAGAGAGCGAAACAGAACTTATTGCCCGGGGCAAAATCCGTATGCTTACGGATAAGTATGTGGAGCTGTCCGAAGTAAGCGGACTTCCTACGCAGATGGAAAGAGTCAAATCTGCTGTGAAATCTGTTGACAAATCCCATAGAAGTGGTATAATAAATAACTACAAGGGCAAAGGTATAAAAGTTTTAGCACAATCAAATATTTCAAATGATACTTACAAACGCATCGTTGAGGCAACAAAGAAAATCACAAGCGATTTTAAAACGTTAGAAAGATATATGGAACCTATAACTTTTGGCGATGTTGTTGGAGGTCTGGCAGAAAATAGGTTTGTTATTAGTACGGGAAGAAGCGGTATAACCCTTAGACAGAATGATTTCAGCAACCCTAACGAACTTCTTAAACTATTGAAAAAAGATTATGAGCGCAAAATTAGTTATGATACTGACTATATTGAAAGCCTTGTCGCTCATGAGATGGGTCATGCTGCTCATGTTGCGTTGGCTCTTAAACGCGCAAATATTCCCTATGGGGAGCCTTTAACAGCGGTTCGGTTGGAAATTTTCGATAAAGTGTATGGCGAAATATCACAAGAAATATATGAGGTGTGTTTTGACAACGAAAGTTTTATGGAAATACAAGATATATGCACAAGAGAGTTGGGAATTTGCACATTCGGAAATTCGCACGAGTTAATCGCTCAAAGTTTTGGGAACTATTATTATGGTTCTCAAAAATCAAAAGTCGCAAAGAAAATAGTACATTATTTTAGAAAAGGGCTGAGGTAAATGTATCCCGACAAACATCCGTTTGAATACGCTTATGGATATTATGGTGTCTTTCCGCGTGGTATTGAAGAAGGACGCGAAATCGGTTCTGGTTCAATAGTGGTGGAAGATGATTATGTTCTTTATTTTAGACCAGAAACCCCAGATGAAATCAAAGAGCGTCTCATAAAGGATTATGCTGAGTACAATAAGGCGCGAAAGGCAGAAAGAACCGCGGGAATATACCGCGACTAAAACTAAATACTACTCAATATCATCTGCTTAACGGTAGATGATATTTTTATGCCAAAAATAAAACTCTTGTATTTAGATTTGTTTTGTGTTAGAATGTTCTTGCCAAAACCAATTGAATAAAACTTTTACAAGTGCGGTACATTAAATTTGCAAAAAATGTATACGCTCATTGTTGTGTTGTACTTGTAGGAGTAATGCAATTGGTTTTGGCGAATCAGAGCGTGCATTTTTCATGTGCAGTTCTGATGGACTGCACATTTTTTATTTACAAATCTTATACAAGGAGGGTTGGCACTTCCTCACTGTGAATGAAAGTGGCAGATATTACATAAGAAACGAGGAAAAACTATGTATACAGGTGGAAAAGAATCATTGTTAAATTGCGTGATTATAATAACTTTGATAGTGGGACTAATTGCAGGATATTTTTGTGGCAAGGCTTTTATGGCACCAGACCCGGATGAAGTGGCGAGAGCCGTAAAATATCCCATATTATACGAAGACAAAGTTTTGGAAAACCACTGGAACGGTACCTGCACGGCAGTAACTGCAATAATTTGGTTTATTACGATACTGGTGTCAGTTGCTTTCTACTTCAAACGACTTTCTCTTAATATGATGGACCAGATGTTGCGTGCACAGGAAGAAATGCTAAGAAGAAAAGTCTCTCAATAAAACTTAATAATCAAAGCACTTACCGTTTATAATCGGTGGAGTGCTTTTTTTATACACAAAATCAGCCGACGGGCTTAAAACGGAAAGGAGCTATATAAATGGCAGAAGTTGAAAACACTGCTGTACAGCAGGGAACAGACACGGATGATGTTCAGGCGAACACCGAACCGGAAAGAAAGTCATACACTCAAGAAGAGCTTGACACTATAATCGAGAAGCGAATAGCAAGAGATAGACGAACAAGGGAAAACACTCCTGAGTTCAAAGCCTTCAAAGAGTGGGAGTCTTCACAGAAAACTGCGGATGAAAAGAACAGCGAACTGCAGAAGAACTACGACAACGCATTGAGCGAGCTTGCAATACTTAAAGCCGAGAAAAAGGTGTTGAATGCGAATTGTCAGAATGAATTTGCCGAGTTTGTTGCTTCCAAGGTTCTTGCGATGGGTGATGATTTTGAAAACAATCTAGCCGATTACAAAAAGGACAACCCACAGTATTTTGGTGAAACTGTAGTTAAAAAGGTGGCTACATCGCCAAGTCTTACAGGTACGGCAGCCACAGGTAACACAACCAACGACAAAATGAACAGCGTACTTCGAGGCGCAAGAAAATGAAAAGGAGAGATGAAAATTGTCGATGATTACAAGACACAATGTTGAAGCAGTAATGGAACCCGATGTAATAAGAGAAATTATGGAGGGCGTTGTTAAGGAGTCCAAGGCACTTTCTATGTTCCGCAGACTTCCTAACATGAGCACAAACAAAACAAAGATGAGAGTATTAGATGCTCTTCCCATGGCTTACTGGGTAGATGCCGAAACAAACAACGGCCGTAAGCAGCTTACAAAAATGGCGTGGGACAATAAGTTTATCACTGCGGAGGAAATTGCAGTTATTATTCCCATCAAAGAGGATTTGCTTGACGATGTTGACTTTGACCTTTGGGCAGATGTTAAGCCCAGGGTTGTTGAAGCCTTCGGAAGAAAGATAGATGACGCGGTGTTTACAGGCATTGATAAGCCCAAGAACTTCCGTATGGATCTTCTTTCTTCTGTAAGAAACGCAGGCGCGACAGTTACACAGGGAGCAGATGAAACACTTTATTCTGCTATAAACAACGCTATGGTTAAGGTAGAGGAAAGTGGCTACAACGTAACAGGCATTATAGGTGGCGTAGACCTCAAGGGTAAATTCCGTATGATGCTTGATACTACAGGTCAGCCCATAACAGGTACCGAAATAGGTTCGCTTCCCAAGGCATATATAGACAATGGCTCCTGGGACAAATCAAAGTCTCAGCTCATCGTTGGTGATATGAGCCAGGCAGTATATGCAATAAGACAGGATATAACCTATAAGGTACTTACTGAAGCCGTTATACAAGACCCCGCAACAGGTAACATTATGTACAACCTTGCACAGGAAGATATGGTTGCACTTCGTGTTGTAATGAGACTTGGCTGGGAAATACCCAATCCCATTAATGCATTAAGTCCCGATGAAGCTACACGCTTCCCCTTCGCAAGTATCGACCCCTCTGCAGCACCCACAACTTACGCAGTAACATTTACTGTAACAAACGGTGATGTAGCTGTTGCAGATGCCAAGGTAACTCTTGCAGGCGTTACCAAGAAAACAGATGCTTCCGGTAAGGCCGTGTTTAATTGTGTACCCGGAAAATACACCTACACAGTTAAGAAGGAAGGAGCAAGTGCGCAGAAAGGTTCTGTTGCAGTTGAATCCGAGGCTGTCAGCGTAGCTGTGGCCAATTTTGCATAAAGGTGTGATGTAAATGTACCTCACTTACGAAGAATATAAGGATATGGGCGGATCTCTTGACGAGAGCCAGTTCAACCGCTATGCGATTGAAGCTTCGTACAAAATACGCGAGGCAACCTTTGGCAGAATTAAAAAGCCAAGTGATGCGGTCAAGGATTGCATGATGAGGCTCATAGATTTGTGCAAAGAGTCAGATCCTACTGTGGAAAGGGTTTCCTCGGTCAGTCATGACGGACTAAATCAAAGCTTTCAGAAAAGTTCGCAGGACGAGATAAAACGCAACGCAAGAGAGATAATCCGCACATATCTTATAAATGAGGTTGCAGATGACGGCACACCGCTTATGTATTGTGGGGTGAGTTTTAAATGAATGTTTCTACCTTCAATTCCACTATAACCTTGTACAATCGATATGTAGACCGCTCGGGCGAAAAGGCATTTACAACATGGCACAGGACCGTGCTTGAGAATTGTTTCTTCCAGACGGAAGCAAACACTCAATTAAGCGGCACTACCATATCCATGGCGGATAGCTACATATGCCGTATACCCGAAGATAATCGGTTTACGGAGGATTATGTGGGGGCAAAGGGTAGTTTCACATTAAAGCCGGAGGATGTTATAGTTCTCGGCGAGGTAGATGATGTGATATCCGATTTCAAGGGAGAGCGAGTTGGTGATTTACTGCAAAAGTATGCCGGCAGAAGCTTTACTGTGAAATCGGTATCCATCAATACCAAATTGCCCTATGCAAAGCACTACAGAGCAAGGGGTGTGTGAGTATGAATTTGTCTGTTAAAGTTGATATCAATATATCCAAGCATTCGTCCAAGGTCCGTAGTGATGGACTGTGGACCTTTGCAGCTTCGGAACTACACCGTCTGCTTGTACAGTACATTCCTATGGTTACAGGTACAACATCAGAAAGCGTGATAATTCGTCCGGGCGAGCTTGAGTTCGTGGCGCCAAATGCACACTTTCTCAACAAAGGTGAACTTATGGTAGACCCCGTTACAGGAAGTTCCTATGCTCGTAAAGGAGTTAAAAAAATATATGCAGGCAAACCACTCGATCTTACTCACAATAAGCACCCTAAATCCTCAAAGGAATGGCTTGACGCTGCTATGCCGACAGAAAAGCCAAAACTCGAAGCCGCTCTGCAGGATTACATTGACAGCGGAAGGATGAGATTTGATGGATAACAAATTCGAAGCGGTAATGGAGTTTATTTCCCAAAGCGGCTATGCCGGACAGGATACATATCTAAACTATGTTACCAATGAAACCAATGACGACAATACTGCGGTGCTCACCTCTGGAGCCGGTAAGGTAATAACATCCTATGTAGATGGTGCTTGTCTTATAAATCTGCCATTTGAAATAAGACAAATAAAGCCTCACAGCAAGGATAGTAATGTTTATTCCAATTCGGATGCGATGGCGGAAGTTCAAGGCTTTATGGATTGGATTAACGCGCAGGGAAAGGCGAGGAATTTCCCCGATTTTGGAGAAGGATGTACCATTCAGAGTATGGCTACTCCCAAAACAGCCAAAACACCCAATTTGATTGGGTTAACAGAGGCAGAGGATGCCGCAATTTATGTTTTTCCTATTGAAATAATATTTTTAGAAAGGAAGTAGAATATGGACCAGTTAATGTTAAGATACGAAGGCAAAAACTTCTATGAAATTCCGGATGGCGAAATTACAAGGATGGAGGGTTTTAAAACTCTGTCCGAAAACGCAACTCCCGAGGAATACAGCAGAAAGTATGTGGATCGCAAGAGCCAGACCAACGATGTAGTAGGTTATACTACAGTGCTTGACTTTGAACTCGACAGATTTGTAGGTAACGCAGTACACGATGATATCGTTTCTCTCCACGAGAAAAAGGTAGTCGGTGTTGCAGCAAGAAGAAACATCTACTATGTTGACTTTACACAGCCGGTTGGTGAAGGCTATAAGGCGTTTATGGTTCCTTGCTCTGTTGTAATGTCCAGTAAGGGCAATACTGCAGAAGCTATGACTTACTCCGGAAGCTTTAAGGAGGCAGGCGAAACTGTTTTTGGTATAGCAACGATAGCTACTCCCGAAAACGGCACCTGCGATAATGTTCAGACTATCACTTTCGTCGAGAGTGCAGAGCAGGACATATAGAGCCGTTCTCACTTAGAGACACACCAACAGAGGGGACGGCTACAGATGGCGATAGCCTTGGCACATATAGCGAAGAGGCTATCGCTCTTGCGGCACAAGAAGAGCTCACTTATGATGTGCTAAGCATATATGCAAAGACAGTTCTTCTTGAACTTGCCGAAATAAAAGGTGTGATGGGCCTTTCAATGTCCAACCTAAAAGAAGAGATTATAAATGCATTAATAGAGGCGGCGTAAGTCGCCTCTATTTCTATAATGAGGTAAAACTATGAACATTCTTATAGATACACTCCCCGAAACTGTAGATGTATGCGGTCAAAAATGTGCCATACGCACCGATTTTCGCACATGGATTAAATTTACCCTGTTGGCTTTTGAAAACACAACTATGGCACAAAAAGGGCTTGAGATAATAAGGCTTGTTTTTGTGGATTTGCCGCCCAACTTGATTGAGGCACTAAAGGCGGTAATGAAGTTCTATAATCCGAAGTTCGGCGAAAAGTCAACCGCTAGTTCTGGGAAGCAGGAGAAAATGTATGATTTCGCTTATGACGCCGAGGCAATTTATGCTGCGTTTATGCAGCAGTACAACATCAATCTCAAAGAAGCGCAGATGCATTGGTATGAATTTAAGGCACTTCTAGATAACCTTACCGAAGAAACCCGGTTTATAAAAACTGTAAGCTACAGGGCTGTTGATTTGAGCGAAATAAAAAGCGATGAAATGCGAAAATATTATGCCCAGATGAAGTCTGCAAGTGCACTCCCGGACATGCGGCCGGCAGAACAAAAAGATGCAGATTTCAGCAGAGCATTTTGTAATGCATTTATGAGAAAGCAGAGGTGATTTAAATGGCGGACGGTGTACTTATAAAAATAGATGGTGATGATTCCAAATATGACAGCACTCTAAAAGGGCTTGAAAAGAAAGCAAAAAATGCAGCAGCAAAAGCACAAAAAGCTATAGAAGATGCAAACGAAGCGGTAAAGAAAGCTGCCGAGACTACAGACGAAAAGCTTAAGAAATCTGCGGACAAGGCGGTAAAAGAAGCTCAGAGAGTTGCCAAGGAAGCAGAAGCAGAGGCAAAGAAGGCTGCCGAAGCGGTGGCAAGGCATCAATCCAAAACCATGCAAACTTCTGCCGATATTGTAAGTGGAATCAATAATGGAGTAAAAACTCTGGCAGTGGCAGGAGCGGCTGCGGGAACGGCAGTACTCGGCATAGGTACCAACTACAACATGCAGATGGAGCAGTACAATGC
>JAZNFW010000106.1:0-8603 GCA_045576175.1 Clostridia bacterium
TCTTCACCAAAATGCTCGATAATCCGACAGGATTACCTGTGCTTTTGTTTCGATAATAACAATTTTTGTTAATCTTAAAATTCCAAAGACCTCCAAATCAAGTAAAATAGCCGTTTTTCTTCGTTGTCGGTCTTGAAATACGACAGTATTCCTTCGCCCTTTCGCCTCGAAAAACAAACGATTTTTTCTTGATTTTGGTTGTAACAATTTTCGGTGCTGCGTTTTTGCTCTGATGCGAGGCAAAAACGGAGCTAATGCTGACGCATTTGCGAGTATTTTAACGAAGCAGTAGCGTAAAAACGCGTACCCAAAACGAGTTCGGATACTAACGCATCTGCTTATGCATATGTATCTTTTTACTGCACAATACTATTTGTGGGTGATTATATGAAAGAAATACTGACCTCTACGGATTGGACCGCTATGTACAGCGATTATGAATACCTTGAGAACCATCCCGAAACCGCCTTTAATCTATCCGACACAATTTCTTATGTGAAGGGTCGTCTCGACGAAATAGGCGTAGAATATGCCTCTTGCGGAAAAGCGGGGATATGTGCTCTTATAGGAAAAGGGCACAGCAGCACAATTCTTTTGAGAGCCGATATGGATGCACTGCCTTTAGAAGACGGCACGGCTATGCATATGTGCGGACATCATATGCACACCGCTATGCTCATACAGGCGGCAAGGATTATTAAACAAAATGAAAAGGACTTAAAATGCAAAGTAAAATTGATGTTTCAGGGAGCAGAGGAGATACTCTCGGGTGCAAAGGATATGATAGAAAGCGGCATACTTCAAAATCCAAAGGTTGATGCCGCCTTTATGCTCCATGTTGCAACTGCAACAGACTTTGACAGCGGCAGCCTGATATTTGCCTCAGCAGGAGATATTGCACCGTCTGCGGATTATTTTGATATTGAGATTACGGGATATTCCTCACACGGCTCAGAACCCCATAAGAGCTGTGATCCCATAATAAGTGGCGCCCATATCTTAAGTGCACTTCAAAACATAAACTCACGGGAACTTCCCATATCCGAGGACGCGGTAATTACAATTGGCGAGGTTCATGCGGGTAGTGCCCCAAATGTTATACCCGGAAAGCTTACGATGAGAGGGACACTAAGGACCTATAGCGAAGAAACAAGGACATTTGTAAAAAAACGCGTGGAGGAAATATCAAAGGGTATTGCAAAATCCCTTCGAACATCTGCAGAGGTTACTTATACTCACGGATGCCCGCCCTTTAAAAACGATGAGGCACTTATAAATAAAGTAGTGGATTTTTCCAAAGAGCTTTTGGGTGAGGAAAAGGTAATAGTGCTTCCCAAAGGGCAAAGGGGAGGCGGAAGTGAAGATTTTTCTTATGTAAGCCGTCTTGTGCCTACGGCTATGGGTGTAATTTGTGCAGGAAAAAAGCAGGAGGGCTACGAGTATCCGCTCCACAACCCAAAGGTTAAATTCGACAAAAAAGCACTCCCTTACGGGAGCGCTCTTATGGCGTATATTGCGCTTTCTTATGAATGAAATTTTATATAGACTTTACATTTCGGTTTTGATGTGGTAGAATAGCTACATACCACACTACATTTAAATGATAGATGAATTCTTATATTCAGAAGGGAAAATAATACCTTGGCAAAAGGTGTTCTCTCTTTATCCCTTTTGGATATTCATTGGTGTAGTGTGGTAGCGAAACCGAGGGAGACACTTTTTCGGCACACCCTTCGGGGTGTGCTTTTTTGATTGCGAGGGAAATTATGAAAAAAAGACAAATTATTGATGTAACAGGAACACCGCTTAGACCGAGCAGGCAGGGTAGACGATGCCTGGGTAATGGTCTGCATCCGGAATATGAGTGTTGCTGTGATGAGTGTGACTATTATTTATATTGCTTTCCTAAGTTTTATTGGCATCAAATAAGAGCTAAAATAAAAAAGAAGATTAAAAATCTTTTTGGATAGAAATTTAATCTTCTTATGAACGGGGATGCGTAATATATTCCGTTAGGAAGTTATATCGATGAGTGCTATGTGCGACATAGCAGCACACAGCACTCCACATGTCCCGAATTTGGAAACATATCCACAGGGCATACCTTTTTAAGATTGTAGCCGTAGTCCTTTAGTATTTTAATATCTCTTGCCATTGTGGCACTGTTGCAAGACACATACACAAGTTTTTTGGGCGATAGTGTGCCTATATGCTTTAGCATATCTTCACTGCATCCCTTTCGTGGGGGGTCTACCACGATTATATCCGCATTTTCGCCCTTTGAAATAAGCTCTCTCGTAACCTCAGCACAATCGCCTGCGTAGAAAAAGGCATTTTCTATACCGTTTAGTTTAGCGTTTTCTTTTGCATTTTCTATGGCCTTTTCCACTATTTCAATGCCTATAACTTTTTTTGCCTCTTGTGCCAGAAAAAGTGATATACTTCCTGTACCGCAGTATAGGTCAAATATTGTCTCGTCTCCCTTGGGCGATGCGTATTCCAAAGCCTTTTTATAAAGCTTTTGTGTCTGCTCACCATTTATCTGGAAAAAGCTCTCGGAGGAGAGAATGAATTTTAGCTTTCCAATACAGGAGAGTATTTTGTCTTCACCCCATATAACCCTGCTTTTGTCACCTAAAATAAGATTTGTCCTTTTTGTGTTTATATTCTGTATTATACCTTTTATACCCGACTCGTTTTGTAGGATTTGGATAAGCTCATCTTCGCAAGGAAGCGGTTTTGAAGAGTTTGTAACTACCGTGAAAAGTATCTCGCCTGTGGAATTCCCTGTGCGAATGTAGAGGTGGCGTAAAATACCTTTGTGGCTTTTTTCATCATACACACTTATTTTGTGTTTATTTGCGTATTGTAGGAACAGGGCGGTAAGCTTATTAATCTTTTCATCCTGCACCATACAGCTTGGGTTTGCAACAATGGTGTGACTCCCCTTGGAGTAAAAACCAACAACAACCTTATTTTTGTCTTTTCCAACGGGAAGCTGGCACTTGTTTCTGTAGTTTAGAATATTATCTGCTCTTATAATATTTTCAAATTCGTATTCACCGGGGAACACAGAGCCTATGCGCTGAAGATTGTTTATTATTGTGTTTTCTTTTATACATAGCTGATGCTCATAGCTTATGTGCATATAGTCACAGCCCCCGCACTGTTCAAATACGGGGCATACGGGCGTAACCCTATGAGGAGATGGCTCTACGATTTCTTCAATCCTAGCAAAACCATAGGTTTTGTTCGTTTTTGTTACGACAACGCTCACTACATCGCCTGTAACACCACCTTTTATAAATAACGGGTAGTCATTATATTTTGCAACTCCGTCACCATTGGCGGTAACATCTTGTATTGTAACTTTAAGTTTTTGATTTTTTTGCACCAAGAAAAACACATCCAAATAAAAAGATACATTAAATATACAATAAAACCTAAAATTTTGCAAGTAAATTTGATAAAACTGAGTGTCCGCTCATATATAGTATAAAGGGGTGAGCCAAATGGAGACAATTATTTTAAAAGCGCTTGAAAATGATATAGATGCCGTAGTGGAATTTGCTGCTTCGGACGGCGGTGTAAGAGTTAAATACAGCCTGAGGGCAAAGAATGGCTTTATATACAAGCTTATTATGCAAAGCTCGGTTAAGCCCTCAAACGAGCCGGTTATAGTAGACACGCCGGATATAGAAAGCGGCACCGCCTGCGGAGACAGGACAATATCAAAATCAGCTCTTTTGCTTAAGGGTTACAACGCAGGTGATATGGACACATTCTCTCTTGTGTGCAAAAAGAACGATGCATACCGCCCTGTTGCAGTGGGCTTCTACCGTCTTGCGTGGGCTTTTGACAGAAATGTGTTTTTTAATGATGAGCCTTGCGTTGACGAAACCTTAAAAAAGGCGTCCGAAGTTCTGGGGAATATAAAAAAACCCGTAAGTGCAGATTCACACTCATATGCTGTGGATGTAATCGCAAACTTTGCCCGCAGTCTCAAACCAATCCCAGTTAGTCCCTTGCCTGATTTTAAATGGTATGATTTTATCTGCAGAGATTATCCAAAGGATATAAGTGCTTTTGCTCACATTACAGCACAGATTCCTCCTGATGCGCATATGCTTTTTGGTGTTGGAAAAGAGGGCCTTACTGCTTTGGCACTGGATAAAAAGACTAATCTTGTGTTTAACAATGTATCGGACTGCATTACCGAGAAAAACGGTTATTACATAGTGGGAATTCTTTTTATGGAGGATGGACAGTATTTTGCGAGATTGGATTAGAAATCCCAAAGTTTTATATTTAAATGTGTAAAAAAATTATTAAAATTTCGCCTTTGGGGTAGATTTTGTGTTCATTTTGTTGCATAATAGAATTGTATAAGTATGATTGATATTAGCTTTTGGAGGTATATATGAAATTTATAGTTGTTTTAGGTGACGGTATGGCAGATTACAAGGTGGACGAGCTTGGCGGAAAAACCCCGCTGGAATGTGCAAAAAAGCCTTGTATGGATTATATGGCAAGAAAGGGAGAAACAGGGCATGTAAAAAATGTTCCTGCAAATCTTTCCCCTGGCAGTGATGTTGCAAACCTGGCTGCTATGGGCTATGACCCCATTAAATATTATTCCGGACGCTCTCCGCTTGAGGCTGTAAGCGTTGGTGTGGATATGAAGGATACAGACATCATATTCCGCTGTAATCTTGTAACTCTCTCAGAAGAAGAGTCCTACGAAAACAAGACAGTTATTGACCACAGCTCCGATGAGATAACAACCGAGGAAGCAAGAGAGCTTATAAAGGCTGTAAACGATGCTTTTGCAGATGAAAAGTTTTCGTTCTATCCGGGCATAAGCTACAGACATATTATGGTATGGGACAAGGGGCCCTACAGCTTTACACTCACACCGCCACACGATATTCTGGAAAGAAAAGTGGGCGATTATATTCCCAAGGGTGAGGGAAGCGAGCTTATCTACGATATGATGGTCAAAAGCTTTGATATATTAAATAACCACCCCGTAAATATTGAAAGAGCAAAAAGAGGACTTAGAAAAGCCAACTCCATCTGGATATGGGGCGAGGGCAAAAAACCGCTTCTTTCAGATTTCTACGAAAAATATGGATTAAAGGGCACCGTAATAAGTGCAGTTGACCTTATAAAAGGCATAGGTATGTGTGCAGGACTTAATGTGGTGGATGTAGAGGGAGCTACAGGCAATCTCCACACCAACTACAAGGGTAAGGCAGATGCGGCACTTGATGCTATAAGAAGCGGAAGCGACTATGTTTATATACATCTGGAAGGTCCCGACGAGTGCGGCCACAGACACGAAATAGAAAACAAGGTCAAGGCAATTGAGCTTATAGACGAAAAAATTGTAAAATACATAAAGGATGCTCTGGAAAAAGACTCAGTAGAGTACCGTATGCTTATACTTCCCGACCATCCCACACCGCTTGCGTTGAGAACTCACACAAGAGACAGCGTGCCCTACATACTCTACGACAGCACCAATGAGGTAGAGGGTACAGCACAGTTCTACACTGAGGACGAGGCACAAAAGAGCGGAATAGTTATAGAAGAAGGCTACAAACTTATGGAAAAATTCGTAAACAAATAAGGTGGAATTTTATGAAGACTTGCACTCCTGTAGAAAAACTTGTAAGGCTTTTATATGTGTCAATAGCAGTTCTGGCAGTGGTTTTTGTACTGCCAAAGGCGGTAAGCTGTGTTTTGCCGTTCTTATTTGCGTGGATAATTGCACTTATAATAAAGCCTCTTGTTGCTCTGTTCCAAAAATTCAGGATACATAAACGCATCTCGGTTATACTCTCTATGCTTCTGGTGCTGGCACTTTTGTATGGAGTACTTCATTTTGTTTCCGGAATTGTTGTAAGAGAGCTTAGGACCTTTGCACAGATGCTGGGCAACACAAGACAGGGCATACCTGTGTTTATGTGGAATTTTATAGATTCCCTTCCTCAAGGTCTGCAAAGTAGTGTAGTCGAATTTTTAAAAAACTATGATATAAATGCTTCTGAAATTGTCCCATCGGCAATAAATACGGCACTTTCGACCATCGGCGGTGCCGCAGGCAAGCTCCCGTCTCTTTTTATATCCACCGTAATATTTATTATGGCGATATACTTTTTCAGTTATGACGAAAAGGGGTTAAGACGCGAGCTTAAAAAATCCCTGCCGGAAAAAACTGTGCAGCAGCTTAGGAAAATCCGCACAGTTCTTGGAAAAGCCTTTGGCGGTTATGTAAAGGCTCAGCTTATTATAATGACAGTTGTGTTTGCAATTCTTCTTCTGGGATTTGTTATTCTGGATGTCAAGCTTGCACTTCTGCTTGCTTTTGTCATAAGTCTTCTGGATGCTATCCCCGTTCTTGGTACGGGTATGATATTAAATCCAATGGCAGTTATAGCTCTTATACAGGGCGACTATGTAAGAGCATTGGGCTTTGTAATAATGTATCTTATCGTACTTGTGGTGCGAAATTTCTTAGAGCCAAGGGTCTTAAGCGGTCAGCTTGGCATACACCCCATAATAACCCTTGTGTCTATGTATGCAGGCTTTAAGCTTATAGGTGTTGTGGGGATGATTATAGGTCCTCTTATTGCCCTTGTTGTTATAAACTTTGTAATAATGAACAGGGAGGTGTCTTAAATGTCTGTAAACAACACAGTAATCGTAGTGGACGACGACAGAAATATATGCGAGATTATAAGGCTGTACCTTGCAAAAGAGGGTTATGACGTAATAAGCGTGTTTGATGGCAAAAAAGCTCTTGAAATAATAAGGGACACAAAGCCCGCTGCAATAGTTTTAGACATAATGCTTCCCGGTATGGACGGAATAGAGCTTTTAAAGGAGGTTCGCCGCTTCAGCGGTGTGCCTGTAATTATGCTCACAGCCAAGGGTGAGACCATAGACAAGGTGCTTGGTCTTGAACTTGGTGCAGATGACTATATGGTAAAGCCATTTGAACCAAAGGAGCTTGTGGCAAGAATAAGGGCGGTTATAAGACGAACCGGTTCTGTGTCAGATAACGCCGATGAGGTGGTTTTTGATAAGCTTTCTATAAATATGAGCACCTACGAGCTTAAAATAGACGGAAAAGTGATAGATGTTCCGCCCAAGGAACTTGAGCTTATTAATTACCTATGTACTCATCCAAACAGAGTGTTTACGCGGGACCAGCTTCTTGACGAGGTGTGGGGATATGAATATTTCGGTGATTCGCGAACTGTGGATGTGCATGTAAAACGCCTTCGTGAGAAGGTGGAGGGAGTGAGTGACAAGTGGTCGCTCAAGACCGTGTGGGGAGTAGGATACAAGTTTGAGGTGAAGTGATTTGCGAAAAAGCATTATATCGACATTGGCGTTTTGGAGCTGTCTTCTTACTATAACAGTATTTGTATGTACATTTTTGTACTTTACGCCTTATGTGGAGAATATAGCTATAAGCCAAAAATCAAATAATATGCTAAGTAATGTTGATTCTATTGAGGAGGCAACATATTTTGCACTTACAAATCAAAGTCCGGATATGGACGGTATGTTCCAGAGGTTTATAAACACACTTAGCACAACCACCGACTCTATGGTTACGGTTTTCGATAACAACGGCGTAATACTGTTTGAGTCGGGGCACGATATAGACAAGAATTCCTTTCAAACGGTGTCCGAAAGGGTTGCAAAAGTGGTCCGCCGTGGCGAAAATGTTGTGTCTATGAATGTATATAGAGACGAAAACGACGATAAGATACTCACAGTGGGTGCCCCGCTTGTTAATGATATGGGCGAGATTTTTGGCGGTGTAATGTTCAATCAAGAGGTGCCCGAAATCAAGAGGGTGTACGGATATATTGCAAACAGAATGCTGTATGTGCTTGTTTTTGTAATGCTTTTGTCTGTTGTTTTGTTTGGATTTTTGTCATTTAAGATTACAAGCCCTATGCGAAGAATAAATGCCGCAGTCAAGGAATTCTCCAAGGGGAATTTTAAAAAGAGGGTGGAGTACTCTTCCAAAAACGAGCTCGGAGAGCTTGCAGACAATATAAACAACATGGCGTCCTCGCTCGACAATCTTGAGAACCTAAGAAAAGGTTTTATTTCCGATGTTACTCACGAACTAAGGACTCCGCTTACAACAATATCGGGCTTTGTGGAGGGTATGCTCGACGGTACAATACCCAAGGAAGAAAACGAAAAATATCTGAAAATCGTGCTTTCGGAGTCTAAGAGACTGTCTCGCCTTATTACAAATCTGGTGCAGGTGTCAAGGATGGAAAACGGCGAGAGCATAGCCGAAAAAACAAAATTTGATATAAATGAACTGGTGCGTCTTAGTCTTTTGAAATTTGAAAGAATGATAACTCCCAAAAATATAGATGTATCTTTAAACATAGATGAGGGAAAGATATTTGTAAATGCCGACAGAGACAAAATAAGCCAGGTTCTTATAAATCTCATAAATAACGCAGTCAAGTTTACAAACGAAAACGGCACAATTGCAATAGATATAACTAAGAAGAAAGACAAGGTGTATGTGTCTCTAGAAAATTCCGGAACAGGAATAGACA
>JAZNFW010000107.1:0-31242 GCA_045576175.1 Clostridia bacterium
CGATATAAATTCTAAAATAGAAGAGAAAAACGCCGTACACGCTAAGTGTACGGGGTTTTTGGTGCGGATAACAGGACTTGAACCTGCATGAAATTGCTTTCACATGGACCTGAACCATGCGCGTCTGCCAATTCCGCCATATCCGCATATTTATAATAATGCAAAATGCAAAGTGCACAATGCAGAATTATTTATGAAAAATATTAAAAAACGCATACCAAATATATAACTCATATATCTGGCATGCGATAGAATTGGTGCGAGCAGTGGGACTTGAACCCACACGTCATAAACACACGCCCCTCAAACGTGCCTGTCTGCCAATTCCAGCATGCTCGCGTTTCAACAAAAATTAGTATAGCACACTAAGTAGCATTTGTCAACAAAAAAATTTGCTTTTTATACAAAAATTTTAAAAAAGAAAAACAGGACTTAATAAAACGCCGAAGACGACTAAAAACTGTATTTCATCGTCTTCGGCACAGATAAGAATTCGGCTTACAATATTATACAAATAAGTCCGCCCGAACCCTCATTTATAATTCGCTGGAGGGTTTCCTGAAGCTTAAATCTGGCATCGTCGGGCATACGCATAAGCTTTCCGCGCAGATCCTCGCTCACAAGGTCGTGAAGTGACTTTCCGAATATGTTTGTGTCCCATATGGATTTGGGGTCTACCTCAAATTCTTTTAAGAGATAGTGAACAAGCTCCTCGGATTGCTTTTCGCTTCCAACAATAGGGGATACCGTTGTTTCTATGTCTGCTCTTATCATATGGATGCTGGGTGCACTTGCTTTTAAGCGAACACCGAACTTGCTTCCCTGCTTTACAATCTCAGGCTCTTCCAGAGACAGCTCGTTTATGCTGGGCGACACTATTCCATAGCCGGTGGACCTTACTTCGTCCAGTGCAGAGGCAATCTTGTCATAATCCTTTTTGGTCTGGGCGAGAGAACGCATAAGACTCATAAGCGAATCCTTGCCGGAAATTTCAAATCCGGTTTCTTCACCAAGAATCTTATAATAGAGATCCTCGTCGGTGTTGACCTTGATTTTTACAGTGCCGTCTCCCAAATCTATAGAATCTATTTTGGAGTCTGTTATACTTTCGCACATAGAGAGCGAGTGTGCAATTGACCTTGCATCACGGATTTTGGATACATCCTTTACAGACGAAAATATATTGGTGAATATATCCTTTTTGAGCCAATGGGAATTGTCGAGCACATCTACCCACTTTGGCATATCCACGCCGATTTCTTTTACCGGAAATTCAAAGAGCACCTTTTCTATTATACTATTTATATCGTCTTTTGTAAGCTCAAGGCAGTTTACTGCAAACACGGGTACCGAGTGTTTAGCTTCTATTTTCGCCTTAGCGTCAAGTGCTCTTGCACCCTTGGGGTCTATAGAGTTTAAAAGAATTATAAAAGGCTTTCCAAGCTCTTTTAGTTCGTTTATAACTCTGTCTTCGGCAGGAATGTAGGCATCTCTTTCGATGTCGGTTATACTGCCGTCGGTAGTAACTACAAGTCCAATGTTGGAGTGGTCGCAAATAACCTTTTGCGTGCCTTTTTCTGCTGCCTCCGTGAATGGAATTTCGTTTTCTGACCAGGGAGTTTTTACCATACGCGGAGCATTTTCTTCTATATATCCTAATGCAGAATCTATGATATAGCCCACGCAGTCAATCATACGCACCTTAAACCTTGCATTGTCCGCAAGGCTGATTTCCGCCGCTTCGTTGGGGATGAATTTGGGTTCTGTTGTCATTATGGTTCTTCCGGCGCTGCTCTGGGGCAGTTCGTCTCTCGCCCTTTCCCGTTTAAAGGCATTGTCTATGTTGGGGATTACCAGAAGATCCATAAATTTTTTTATAAATGTAGATTTACCGGTTCTTACAGGTCCCACAACTCCTATGTACACATCGCCGTTCGAGCGTTTAGAAATGTCATTGTAGATATTGTATTCCGCCATGCTTTTTTCCTCCACACTTTGTACTTTTTTGTACATTGTATGTGGGGGACTTAATAAATATGACAAAGGGGAAATGCACTTGGCATTTCCCCTTAAAAAACAATTTATTCAAGCTCTATAAGACCGTAGTTTCCGTCTTTTCTTTTATATACAACATTTTTGTCCATAGTATCGGAATTGTTGAAAATGTAGAAGCTGTGGCCCAGAAGATTCATTTGGAGTATTGCCTCCTCTGCACTCATAGGCTTAGCAGAATATGTTTTTGTCTTTACAATCTTAAACTCCGGTTCTTCCTCGATATATCCGAATTCTGCGGGTGCTTCAAAAGCACCTGCTTTAAGCTTCTTTTCCAGTCTGGTTTTCTGCTTGCGAATTTGCCTTTCCAGTACATCTTCAACTCTGTCTATAGATGCGTACATATCAGGCTCTGTCACTTCGGCTCTGTAGATGATACCCTTGTGGTGGATTGTTACTTCTATAATGTGATTGTCTTTTTGCACGGAAAATGTCACATCACCGGTAGCTTCATCACCGAAGAATTTGTCCAGCTTAGAGAGCTTATTTACAGTGTATTCTCTAAGACCGTCTGTAATGTTGATTTTTCTTCCTGTGATTTGTAATTTCATACATATACCTTCTTTCGCACAGAATTTGAAAAATGACCTTGTATAGAGGCTTTTCCTTAATATAATTATACCACATATTCCTTTTAAACACAACAAATATAATGTTGGTTTTTAATGACGAAACCATTATAAATAGATTGTAATTTGACATAAAATGTTGACATTTTTCTAAAATTTGGTATAATAAAAATGTTGATGCGTGCTCCGTATATACGAAGCACGCATTTTTTTACAGACCAAGCAGATTATATAGGTCTTCTAAAGTAAGATTTGAGTTGCCAAATAGCGAGCGGGCATAGTCTAGAAGAGACCCTGTACCTATTTGTCCTCTGTAGGATGGATAGGCAGCCTTGTATGCACTTAAGTTATGATTTGCACGCCATTTTTCGTCGTCTATGCTGTCGCGGAGAATATCATAGAGCATTTCTCCCTTTTTGTTCTGGGCATCTGTGAGAGCCATAGAAAGCTCAAATTCTCTTGAGAGCTCATCCTGATTTTCTTTGTATGCTCTGTCGAGATAATCCTGCTCTCTTAAATATGTATAGTCACGCAAATCCCTCTGGTCTTGGAGCTTGTCGAGGTGCCTTTCGTAATCTCGGTCTTCTCTTGACGATATGATGTCGTATGCATCCACAAGTCTCCTTAACTCATTTTCTTCTTCGCCCATATGGCGTTCATATGCCGCCTCATATAGCTCGGGTATTTTAGCGGCAAGCTGAGAGTTGTAGTAGCCAAGAGCCTGCATAGCGGCACTTTGGGCATTGGTGCTTGCAATTCCCGAGGTTCTTAGTGAAGTTTCGGCAAGCGCTCTGTCGTAGGCGAGCTCTCCCTGCTTGTCGTACACTGTCTTGTATGCCTTGTAGGCAGGGTCAGTTTCATAGTTATAGCTGAAGGTCTTTTGGCGTTTGGCAATTGATTCATAAAGTCTGTCAAGCTCATCCTCATATTTGGAAGAATAATCATCGTATTTTGTGTCGCTGTACACAAAGGGATGATATTCATTACCAAATTCGCCGCCAGTGTAGCTTCCGTATTTTGCACGGACTGCATTTGCTATGTTGTTGGATTTGGTCATCTGATCCTTGTCGCCTGTTTTGGCAGCCTCGGCGTAGCTTTTTTTTGCGTCTACTATCTGTGAAAGCGCCTCGTAGCTTAAGTTTTTGTCGTAATCGGATATATACATATCCTTGTTGTCTTCCAAGAGCTTCTTCTTCTTTTTATAGTCTGTCATAGTTACCTCCTTAAACATTTATACCTGTTTCTTTGTACCTTATTGTGAGCGATGATAGGACAAATTTTCCTTTGCCCTCAAATATCAAATCCGCATCCTCACTGCAGCTTACAGGGATTGATATAAGATGCATTTTGTTTTTTGCTTCTCCCGCCAGTGTTGCCAGAGTGTAGGATGAATGCTTGTTTTTCAGGACGATTTTAAATGAGCCTTCTTCCTCGAGGTCGTATCTTATAAACACGGAGCAGATATGCTTTGAAGCAAATTCCTTTTTTCCAAGACTTAAGGTGAAAAACCAATCATCGTAGTAGGAATTGCCTCTTTGCATTATTTCGGTTTTGCAAACATATAAAATCTCCCCGTCTGTTTGGGTAATGTCAACAAGTTCAGCGGGACATTCATCAATGTGCCATATACCATAGCTTGTATCAAACACATACATTTTTGCACCGGTTTCGCCTTCAAGCTTTATTGTGTAAAATCTGCCGTCACCTGCTGCACACACTCCGTCGCACTTGAAAATGTCAAGATTTTGACTCACAATATTAAACGAGCTTCCGTTGAAAGCGCAAATGCCGTTTTTGCTCATGTAGTATAGTGTACCGCCTACAGTGGCGAGCGTCTTGTGGCACCCCTTTTTTACTCCGGGACAGTTGATTCTATTAAGACTGTATTCATCGGGCTCATTTCCGTAAATCTTATAGATGCAGTCCTCTTTGAATGCAATAACATTTCCGTTAAACGATGTTATGGCTGTAAATTCACCATCACTTTCAACCTCGGTTTTAAAACAGGAAGATGGCACAGTTCCGTATGCATCTACAGTAAAATCATTCCATTCGCCGCAGTCGCCAAGACGCGATGAGCACAATTCGTTTTTGCTTACTCCCCACATTCTGTTTTCAAACGAACAGATATCTACAAAGTCGGGAATGGTTTTTTCAATAGTCAAGTTGGTTACAAAAACTTCTGAAAAGCCACCCATATCAATTGCGTAGTCATCAAAAGTAACCGAGACAATCTCGTCTAATGTTCCGGTTGGTGAGCTGTGTTTTAGGTTTTCTATTGACTTTATCCTCAAAGTAATACCGTTTTTAAGTTTTTTCTTGTAATCGCTGTAGTTGGGATTTTGAGAGCTGTTTTCTACGCGAAATTCCATTTTTACGGTAATTATGTCGTCAACCTTAAAATCATTTGGCAAGGATGCATAGTAGAAATCATAGGATTTGGACGAAAAAACATGAGATACTTTTTTAAAGTTTATCGAGTTATGTTTAAGCTCAGCACAGCGCCAAAAACCGGATAGGTCGGGCATATCTTTTTCTGTGTTGTATTCATTTTTGAATTTTTCTTCAGCTTTCTCATAGTAACTCTCGTAGAACAGATTACCCTTTTGCACAGTGTCGGTGTCTGTGTGGTATATCACATTTTCCGGCGACACAAATACAGAGTTTTTCATAAACTGTATATTGTGTTTTTTTGGTGCATCGTCCTCTGAAAAAGAACTGATTACAGTGGATTTGTCATCCGAACACAGATATATGTCACCGCTTATATCATTTGTCCTTTCTATTGTATAGAGCTTGTCATAAAACAAGGCACAATCAATAATCTTATCGGTAGTACTGATGGTAGACAGTGCTTTTTCGCTCGATACGGCAGGGTAGAGCTTAGATGACATATTTTTGGTGTCGGTAAACTCATTTATCCTTTGAGAAAAGGAAGGGTTAAGTCCGCCAAAACCGGTTATTCCATATTGGCTTATCGAATTTTTGGAACGCAGTGGTGGAAGCATCATATCACCTCCGTGCTTTTTCGGGGCATATGCTCTCTGCGCCATTTCTTCTGCCAGGATGAAAACATTTCGTTGAAAAAGCTGGAACTGTTGTTGTACATAGCTATGTCCTGATTGGCAAGGTCTATCATAGAAATTACATAATAAACATACATATCCAGATATTCTTCGCCTGCCAGAACAGTTTCCTCACTCATCTTAGCATCTGTTTCGCCAAATTGTGTCATATGACTTAGGATTTGCTTTTCAAGAACATCAATCCAGTGGAGCTTGGTGCTCTCGGTTATAAGATTGGGTCTTAGCGTGTCCACACAGTTTAGTATTTGCTCTCTCGTCATGTGTTTATTACACCTCCAAGCTTGTCTTTAATTAGCTCCAGTGTGCGTTCCAAAGAGCTGATTCTTATTGCGGTTTCTGCCTTCAAATCCTCTACATAGCCAAGAATCTGCTCATTGTCTTTGGTTTTGTCGGGGCTTAAAACCGGCATTGTTCTCTTGTACTCCAAATTATCAATCCTCCTTTGAATACAAAATAATAAGACATCTTCACATTCATTTTAGCTCGTTTTGCACACGGATTTCGCCTACTTTGATAAATAAAAAACCATCCTCCAAAATTTGAAGGATGGTTTAAACTGATTTTCATCTATTACATTTTTGTTCCCTTTGAACCTTTGGCCCCGCCAAAGCTCATACCCTCGAGTACATTTGTATCAAATGCATAGGATATTTCGGAAGATTGAATGTGTCTCTTTTTGGCAAGCTCTATCATTTCGTCAAGAAGCTTGGTGTAGCTTACACCAAGGGGTTCCCAAAGGTAGAATGACAGCGAACCGGGAATTGTGTTGATTTCATTTAAGTATATTTGTCCGGAATTTTGGTCGAGCATAAAATCTATGCGGACAATGCCGTTGCAACCAAGACACTTGAATGCTTTAACCGCCATTTCGCGAATTGTATCTCTCTGCTCCGCGGTTATCTCTGCAGGGATTTTGCGTTTAAGACTTGCCATTCCCTTGGAGCCGCCTTTTGAACTGCCCTTGGCACCTTTTGTATATTTGTCCTCATAGCTTAATATGTTGTCACTTCCTACAGGCTCTTCGCATTCGCTTGCTTTTGCTTCATCACAATCGCCAAGTACCGAGCAGTTGATTTCCTTTAGGTTTTCCACAGCCTTTTCCACAAGGATTTTGTCTGCAAAGGTAAATGCCATCTCCAGCGCATCGGAAAGTGCCTCTTTGTCTTTGGCTTTAGATATACCTACGCTTGAGCCAAGGTTTACAGGCTTTACAATCACGGGATAGGAGATTTTGCCTTCTATAGTATCGACTACCCCTTCGGGATTTTGTGAAAATTCTTTTGCAGTAAATACGCAGCAGTCAAGAACGGGGATTCCGTTGTCCTTAAATACTGTCTTCATATAATATTTGTCCATTCCCAAGCACGAAGCGGTAAGACCGCAGCCCACTATGGACAGATTCATCATTCCAAGATATCCGTGTAAAGTTCCGTCTTCGCAGTTGGTGCCGTGAACGATGGGGAATGCAAGGTTGATTTCGCTTATTATGGGCTTTTCGAAAAGTTTTGTGTGAGCTTTTTTAAGATATGTTTTGCCGTTTTCTGTCATAAAGGTTACTCTTACGCACTTTTTAAGGAGAGCTTTTATATTACTAAACTCCTCTATGTTTGTAAGGCACTCGCCATAGTACATTTCGTTAGATTTTGTAATGTATACAGGGATAATATCATATTTGTCTTTGTCCAGATGCCTCATAGCCTGAACAGCGGATATTATTGATATTTCGTGTTCTACACTTTTTCCTCCGAATAATACTGCAAGCTTGATTTTCATATATTATCAGTCCTTTTAAAGAAATTAATAGTTGTCGGGAAGGTCATTTTCCAGAAGAATTATCTTCTTCTCACCGTGTGTATTTAATGCATAAGCGTGATTTATTGCATTGTTAAAGTCTGGTGCAATATACAATTTGTCCTTGGGATAACCGCAGTCCAGTATACCTTTTGCTATGCTCTCTGTCTGGCTTTTGCCAACAAGGATTATATAGTCGCACACTTTGGCGGCATTTTTGCCGAATTCATAATTAAGACTATCCTGTTTTTCTCCAAGCTCCACCATTCCGGGAGTTAAAAGAATCTTAAATCCGTCAAAGCACGAAAGGGTTTCTAAAGCTGCTTTCGTTCCGCTTGGGTTTGAGTTGTAGGCATCGTCTATTATAAGGTCGGCTCCCCTTGGCACAAGCTCTAATCTGTGGGGCACGCTCTTTAGCTTGGATACCTGTGCTTTAATGAGCGAAAGCTCAATTCCAAGCTTGTGTGCAACTGCTATGGCACCTGTAATGTTTAGTACATTGTGTGTACCGATAAGCTTTGTTGCAAAGGTGCATTTTTCACCATTTGGTGCGGTCACGGTAAATGTTGTACCTTTTTCGGAAACAGAAATATCCGTTGCATTGTACATACCATTTCCTGTAATTGAGTAGCTTATATGCTCTCTTTCTGCCTTGTGAGAATTTATATTGTCGTCGTCACCGTTTAAAAAGAGCATATTGCCTTTAGGAAGAGAATCGGCAAGCTCGAACTTGGTTTTCTTTACATTGTCTAAGGTCTTAAAAGTCTGCAGGTGCTGAGGTCCCACAGATGTGATAATGCCAATCTCGGGATGCACAATGTCGCAGATTTCCTTTATTTCACCCACACGCTTTGCACCCATCTCGCACACAAAAATATCGTGAAGAGCATCAAGGGATGAGCGGATTGTTTTTACCACTCCCATTGGTGTGTTGTAGCTTTCGGGTGTCATAAGTACATTGTATTTTGCCTTGAGTATGGTAGACAGATAGTATTTTACACTTGTCTTACCATAGCTTCCCGTAATTCCAATCACCTTGGCGTTGGAGTTTGAAAGAAGCTTTTTGGCATCGTTTATATAGTACTTTACAATTGCGTTTTCAAGCGGTTTGTTTATGATATTTGCCAGAAGTATTGCAAACGGGCAAAGCGTAAACAAAACAGCGGGCAGTATAACGGGATTACCAATGGCAAAGCCTATACACACAGATGCTATGAAAAGAAGAGCTGATGTTATAAGAAGTCTCTTAACACGCATTGTATATACAAGGGGTTTTTTTGCTTTTTTCGGAAAAGATGTAAGAAAACCGAGAATAGATGAAACCAGAAGTATGATAAGTCCTGCGGTGTTTGCTACAACCGCCCCGAAGAGAGCAATTATTCCAAAAAATATATTCGGCATAAGCTTTGTTGCGTTGGATTTTATCCATCCAATCTGAAGTGAAGCTCTGTACGAGTTAAGCTGAAAGAAATGTGTGAACTTAATGAGCGAAACGGCATAAGAGAGACACACGGAAATTATGCATAATATAACTAAAAAAGTATTCATTGTAAGTTGGTCCTTTCCGCTATACTAAGAAAAGAAGCGAGCACTCTCAAATAGGTGTACGAATCATCCAGAAACGAGAAGTGACCGCAGTTTTTGAGTATTACTTTGCCTGCATCGGGCATCATCTTTTCCAATATAAGTGCATCGGAGACGGGAGTTGCGCTGTCGTTTTCGCCCCATATGAGAAGAGTAGGGGGAGAAACTTTCGGGAACAGATGTGTAAGGTCCTCGTTTACAACCCTTACCATAGTCTGACGCATTACAGGCGATGCCGCCCTGTAGTCTGCCGATCCGCTCTTTGATTGGAGAGTGTCCAGCGCATCGGGGAAGAGTTTTTTTGCTATTCGGGTGTTTAAAATCTTTTTGCCCGTTTTGTATGTAGCAATCTTAACTTTTTGTGAGAAGGTCTTTTTAGGCTTTACTCCTGCACTGTCCACAAGAATAATCTTGGGGATTTCAAATGGAAGTGAGTCTCTTTCAAAAAGCTTTATAATCACTCTGCCACCAAAGGAGTGGCCAAGAAAAATTGCAGATTTTATATTGAGCTTTCCTAAAAACTCTATTACAAAGTCCGCATAGTCATCCACACACCAACTCTCCTTGGGCTCGTCGGATTGGCCAAAGCCGGGCATATCCATAGCTATAACCTTGTATGCCTTTTTTAGAAGCTCTATAGTTGCCTTAAAGGGCACAATGCTTGAGCCCCAGCCGTGAAGCAGGACAACGCACTTGCCCTCGCCCTCACATATGTAATTTATATTAAGTCCGTTTATATTTATGTTCAATTCAAAAAAGCCTCGCTTTCCAAACCATACAAAACCAGTATATCATATAATTATACAGTATTGCAATAATTTTTGCTTATAAATTTGTATGTAAAAGGCGGCTTTTTTAGAGAAGCCGCCAAAACGCTAGATGTGCTTTTTCATATGATTAAGTGCACTTTTTTCAAGCCTTGACACCTGAGCCTGACTTATTCCAAGCTCCGATGCTACTTCCATTTGTGTGCGCCCTTTAAAAAATCTAAGGTCAAGAATCTTTTTCTCGCGTCCGCACAGCTTTTTGAGAGCTTCCTTTAGTGCTATTTCCTCGAGCCAGTTTTCGTCGGTGTTTTTGGTGTCGCCGAGCTGGTCCATTACATAAATCGCATCTGCCCCGTCGTTGTATATCGGTTCGTATAACGAGATGGGGTCCTGTATGGAGTCAATGGCAAGTACCACATCCTCCTTGGACATATTAAGCTCCTTTGCAATCTCACTTATGGTAGGCTCCTTTCCGTTTTTGTTGGTGAGATCTTCCTTTACCTTGAGGGCACGGTAGGCAGTGTCTCGCAGCGATCGGCTTACCCTTATGGAATTGTTGTCTCTTAAATATCGCCTTACCTCGCCTATTATCATAGGTACGGCATATGTTGAGAACTGAACATTTTGCGATAAATCAAAATTGTCGATTGCCTTTATAAGCCCTATGCAACCCACCTGAAACAAATCGTCCGGATTTTCGCCTCTGTTTGTAAAACGCTGAATTACGCTTAGCACAAGCCTCAAATTGCCCTGCACAAACTCGTCACGGGCAAGGGAATTGCCTTCTTTTATTTTTACGAGAAGCTCCTCTTTCTGCACTTTTGAAAGGTTTGGAAGCTTCGCGGTGTTCACTCCGCAGATTTCCACTTTGTTCATTATGCCGTGCTCCTTTTTTGATTTATTTTCAGTATGATTTTTCCCATGCTTTAAAATAGATATACTGTCATAAATTAGCATATAAGCTTGTCACAAGAATTGTTACAAATATATTTTATGTTGCGTTTTAAATTGAATTTTACATATAAATATGCTATAATATTAAAATCTATGGACAAAAGTAAAAGAGGGAAGACTATGTTTAAAAAATTCAACACACCAACAGATATGACGGTAGGAGCACCGTGGAAATGTATTTTAACCTTTACAATTCCTATGCTTATAGGAAACATCGCTCAGCAGCTCTACAGTACTGTAGACAGTATAGTTGTAGGACAGTATGTAGGAGACAACGCTCTGGCAGCCGTTGGAAGTGCACTGCCGCTTCTTAATATGCTTTTAGTACTGTTTATGGGTATATCGGCAGGTGCCAATGTAATGGTTTCGCAATATGCCGGAGCCAAAAACCGTGAGGCACTTTCGCATACAATAGGGACATCTATTGTGGTTACTGCTGTCTCCTGTATTGCGCTTATGCTTGTGGCAACACCGCTTATAAGACCTGTGCTCGAAATGCAGAACACACCTGACAGCATAATAGACGATTGCCATTCCTACCTTCTTATATCTCTTTTGGGTATTGCAGGTATGGGATACTACAACATATTAAGCGGTATTTTGCGAGGACTTGGTGATTCGTTCTCAGCGCATTTGTATCTTCTTGTGGCAACGGTTATAAATATAGGTCTTGATATATATTTTGTTGCAGGACTGGATATGGGCGTTTCAGGTGTTGCGCTTGCTACCATAATAGCTCAGGCCATATCTTCTGTTTTGTGTATAATAAAGCTTTCAAAAATGAAGGAATACTTTGACTTTAATGTATATTACATAAAACCAAAGGGTGAATTTGTAAAAAGAGTGATATCTCTGGGTATCCCCGCAGGTCTTACTCAGGCTATATTTTCCTCGGGTATGATAGTTGTGCAGTCGCTTACTAATCTTTTTGGAGAAATGTTTATTGCGGCAAATGTTGTCATAATGCGTGTCGATGGCTTTGCCATGATGCCAAACTTTTCTTTCGGACTTGCACTTACCACCTATGCGGGGCAAAACGTGGGTGCAGGTAGGCTCGACAGAGTACGCCTCGGAGCAAAGCAGGGCACACTTCTTGCAGTTGCCTGCTCTACCATTGTAACGGCAATTTTGCTCGTGTTTGGAAAATATCTTATGGCAATATTTACCGATACAAAAGAGCTTGTAAATATGAGTAACTACCTTATGAGAATACTTGCGGCAGGATATATTGCCGTTGCAATTACACAGTCTCTTTCGGGCATAATGCGCGGTGCTGGCGATACACTTACACCAATGTGGATTTCGCTTATAAGCACCATCATAATGCGAATACCTCTTGCATACGGAATATCGTATCTTACAAGAACAGATGCACTTCCTCACGGACAGAGCGTGTGCATTCAGATATCGCTTCTGGCATCGTGGGTATTTGGTGCGGTTATTACCGTAATAGCTTATGCCAGAGGAAAATGGAAGACAAAGGCTATAAAACAGTAAAATTTGATTTAAAAACTGCCGTTTGGGGAATACTTTTTTCATATTGTAGAATCAAAGGGTACAAATATGGATAGAAAACAAACTATACTGGACTTTTTGTCCGACAATCGAGTTCCGCCTGTCAGTATTGAGGATATTATGCTTATGCTCGATATCCCGACAGAAGACAGGGAGGAGCTTTCAGCCATTTTAAATGAGCTGGAAGAGGAAAATCTTATCATAAAAACATCCAGAAAAAAATACGCCTCACCGGAAAAACTTGGTTACCTTGTGGGCACAGTGTCGCTTGCAAGGGGCGGTTTTGGATTTTTAATAAGAGAGGGCGAGGATGTGTTTATACCTCCCTCAAATCTTATGGGAGCGCTTGGCGGAGACACCGTCCTTGCACAGATTACCACCAAAACGCAAAAGAGTCCCGAGGGCAGAGTTGTTAAGATTATAAAAAGAAAGACAGACATTTTTGTAGGAACCTTTCAAAAAAGCAGAAATTTTGGTTTTGTTATAAGCGACGACGAGAGAATGCCGTTTGATATATTCATAAGTAAGTCTAAATGTATGAATGCAAAAAACGGTCAGAAGGTCGTGGTAAAGATAACCAAGTGGCCCGACAATTCAGGCAGGAACTCAAAACCCGAGGGTGAGATAACGGAAGTTTTGGGCTATCCGGGCGACAAGGGCGTGGATATGCTTTCGGTTATGCGTTCTCACGGGTTAAGTGAGGAATTTCCCGAGCGTGTCCTTAAGCAGTGCGATAGCATAGACGACACCATATCAGATGCTGACATTTCTGTAAGACAGGATTTTAGAAGCGAAACAATCATTACAATAGACGGAAAAGACAGCAGAGATTTTGATGATGCCATCGGCATAGAATACCGTGACGGTTTATATATTCTGGGAGTTCATATTGCCGATGTATCTCACTATGTTACGGAAAGCAGTCCTCTGGACAGAGAGGCGTTTTCAAGAGGGACGAGTGTGTATTTTCCGGGCAGTGTTGTTCCTATGCTCCCCAAAAAGCTTTCCAACGGAATATGCAGTTTAAATCCCAACGAGGACAGACTTACACTGTCTGTTATTATGACCATAAACTCTGCCGGAGATATAATAGACCACACCGTTTGCGAGAGTGTAATAAGGTCCAAGGAGAGAATGACCTACGAAGATGTAACCGCAATTCTTGAAGGTAGTGATGCTTTGCGGGAAAAGTATTCTCATATACTCGGTAAGCTCACTATTATGGAAGAGCTTTGCAATATCCTGAGAAAGAAGAGGCTTAGCGGAGGAAGCATAGATTTTGATTTTCCCGAGACAAAAGTTGTAACGGATGAAAACGGAAAAGCGATAGATGTGTATAAATATGAGTCGGGAATTTCCAATAAAATAATAGAAGAATTTATGCTTTGTGCAAACAGAGTTATTGCCGAGGAGTTTTTCTGGGCGGATGTTCCTTTTGTATACAGAGTTCACGAAAAACCAACCAAGGAAAAGATAAAGGCGTTTAACACCTTTGCCTCGCACCTTGGCTACAGCTTGCCCATGTCAAGAGAAATCCACCCGGGCGAATTTTCCAAGATAATAAAAAGCATAAAGGGCACAAGGGAAGAGCTCATTACAAGCAAGGTTATGCTTCGCTCTCTTATGAAGGCGAAGTATTCTAGCGAGTGCCTTGGACATTTTGGGCTTGCATTTAAATATTATTGTCATTTCACATCGCCTATAAGAAGGTATCCCGACCTTGCAATCCACAGGATAATAAAGGAATTTATAACTTCGGGAATAAGCGAAAAGCGAAGAAGATATTACACTAGATTTGTGTCTAATGCATCGGCAAGAGCCAGCGATACCGAGCTTCGTGCTATGGAGGCACAGAGGGAAGCCGAGGATATCAAAAAGGCAGAATATATGCTCTCGCACATAGGCGAAAGCTATGAGGCAGTTATAAGCTCGTGCACAAATTTCGGCTTTTATGCTGAGCTTGAAAACGGCATAGAGGGTCTTGTACGCCTTAGCGACCTTAAAGACGACTATTATATATTTGACGAAACAAATCTCTCGCTTATGGGTCAATACGGTGGCAGAAGCTTTCAAATCGGCGACAGAGTAAACATCGTTGTTGCAGGTGCAGATACCCAGAGTGGCAATATAGATTTTTATTTGGTTTAAATGAGGGCATAATTATGGCAGACAAAGACAGCATAAAACTCATATCACAAAACAAAAAAGCATATCACGACTACTTTATAGAAGAAACCTATGAATGCGGAATAGCACTTGTTGGTACAGAGGTTAAGTCTATCCGTCTGGGGCAGGTAAACTTAAAGGATTCCTTTGCTTCTGTGCAAAGTGGAGAAGTAATGCTCCTTGGTATGCATATAAGTCCGTATGAAAAGGGAAATATCTTTAATAAAGACCCCTTGAGAGAAAGAAAGCTTCTTATGCACAAGTCGGAAATCCGCCGTCTTATAGGCAAGGTCAAGGAAGACGGATATTCTCTTGTGCCCACCAAGGTGTACCTTAAGGGTTCAAAGGTTAAAGTGGAAATAGCTCTTGCACGAGGCAAAAAGCTATACGACAAACGAAATGCCATAGCAGAGAAGGAAGCAAAAAGAAGAATAGACCGAAAAATCAAGGAGTACAACAAATAAAGAAAAAGTGCATAAAAAACATTTGAAGGCAGGCATATTTATAGTTGTTTTTTTAGCTTGAAATAGGCAAAAAACGGTGTTATAATATGCCTGTTGAATTTTAATGGGAAAATATTAGAAAAGAGGTTGGAAAATGAGCACATTACTTTCAGTTTCCATAGCCCTGCTTGCAGGACTTCTTATGACAAGATTATTTAAACCGCTAAAGCTTCCGTCGGTTACCGCATATCTTATAGCGGGTGTTATTATCGGGCCATACTGCCTTGGCAAACTTGGTGTGGAAGGTCTGGGATTCAATAACCACGATGCTGTTTCGGCTCTTTCGCTTGTTTCGGAAGTGGCATTGGCTTTTATAGCATTTTCTATTGGAAACGAATTCCGTATGGATGAGCTTAAAAAGACAGGTAAACAAGCATTTGTTATAGGCGTATTTCAGGCATTGGTAGCGGCACTTCTTGTGGATGCAGCGCTTATTGGTCTTCACTTTATGATGCCCGACAAAATAAGTCTTGCTCAGGCAATAACACTCGGTGCCATAGCAACTGCCACAGCACCTGCGGCAACTCTTATGGTTGTTCGTCAGTACAAGGCAGACGGACCTCTAACAAGACTTCTTCTCCCCATAGTTGCTCTGGATGACGCTGTGGGACTTGTAGTATTTGCAGTATCCTTCGGTATTGCCAAGACGCTCTCTTCAGGAAGTCTCGACATGGTTTCCATAGTTCTCAACCCCCTTATAGAGATAGTGCTTTCTCTGGGTCTTGGCGCAATTATGGGCTATGTACTTACCTATCTTGAGAAATTCTTTAATTCAAACACAAACAGACTAAACTTAACTATTGCCTTTGTGTTCCTTACAGCATCACTTGCTATGCTCGATTTCCACATAGGACCAGTTCACATAAGCTTTTCTTCGCTTCTTGTTTGTATGATGCTCGGAACAGTATTTTGCAACACCTGTTCGCTCTCGCACGACCTTATGGAAGCATCGGACAAGTGGACATCTCCTCTTTTTGCTCTGTTCTTTGTTATAAGCGGTGCAGAGCTTGAACTTTCGGTATTTTCCGATATAGCTATCGTTGGCATAGGCGTTATATACATACTTTTCCGTTCGCTCGGTAAGTATTTTGGCTCGTATGCAAGTGCCAAAGCCGTAAAGTGTCCTCCGTCAATTACCAAGTATCTTGGTATAACTCTTCTTCCGCAGGCGGGTGTTGCTTTGGGAATGACAATTACCGCTATGCAGCTTGGAGCTGAGGGAGCTCTTATACGAAACATTACACTCTTTGCAGTTCTTATATATGAGCTTGTAGGACCTATGCTTACAAGACAGGCGCTTACAAGTGCAGGCGATATCAAGCCCATTCCTCACGAGGTCAAGAACCGCCGCAGTATAAAGCTCGAAGAGGCTCAAAAAAGAAGGTAGTATATAGATGCTTAATTTAAAACAAAAGACAAAAAAACAAACTGACCACATAAAAGCCCTTGCAAAAGGGCTTTTAATTGCTGTTCTCACAGGCTTTTTCGGCGGAGTTGTGGGAGGTTTGTTTCATATATGTGTAGATTTGGTTTCGCATTTAAGACAGGAAAACATATGGCTTATCTTTCTTCTTCCTGTGGGCAGTGTGCTTGTTGTATCACTTTATGCCTTTTTCAAAAAAAGCGGACCTATGGATACAGACAGGATATTTGACTCGGTGCGTGAAGAAAAGAGAGTTCCCGCCCCTGTGCTCCCCCTCATATTTGCAGGCTCGGTTCTAAGTCACCTTGTTGGTGCCTCTGTGGGCAGAGAGGGTGCGGCACTTCAGCTTGGCGGAAGCTCGGGCTATTGGCTCGGAAGACTTTTGCATCTTAAAGGAAGAGATATTCGTATAGCTGTAATGAGCGGTATGAGTGCGGTGTTTACGGCACTTTTTGGAACACCTGTCGCAGCAACGGTTTTTGCTCTGGAGGTTACAAGCGTGGGTAATATGCGTTACGGAGCGTTTTTTCCCTGCGTGCTTTCCTCTGTCGTGGCATTTGGAGTAAGCACAGCTATGGGCATTGAACCTGTTTCCTTTAATGTTGCGTTACCCTCTATGGTTTCTCCCTCTTTTGTGTTTAAGGTTATAGTTCTTTCGGTACTTTGTGCACTACTGAGTATACTTTTTTGCAAAACTATCAAAACTATGGAGAGAGGAGCAAAAAGACTTGTTCCCAACATATATTTAAGAGCTTTTCTTGGCGGACTTGTTGTGCTTGGTCTCACTTATCTTGTGGGCAATACCGACTACAACGGTGCAGGTATGAATATCATTTCCGACGCCATTGGCGGAAAGACATCATACGAAGCATTTTTACTTAAGATAATATTTACTGCAGTAAGCCTTGCAGCAGGCTTCAAGGGCGGCGAAATAGTGCCTGCATTCTTCGTTGGCTCTACCTTTGGATGCGCTATGGCATCATTTTTGGGGATGGATGCATCCTGCGGTGCCGCTATAGGCTTTGTTGCGCTTTTCTGCGGTGTAGTAAACTGTCCTTTGGCATCTGTCATTCTGGCAGCAGAAATTTTCGGTGCAGATTCCATTCTTATGTTCGCTCTTGTGTGTGCACTAAGCTATATGATGTCCGGAAACGGAGGACTGTATCACAGCCAGAGAATAATTTACTCAAAACTTGGAATAGAATAATACAAAATACCGTCAAAAACTTGGCGGTATTTTTGCATATTTCTTTGACACAGTGTGTTTTTTGTGTTAGTATATACTTAGGTTATTATGCCTATATTTTGTTTAAAGGGTGACACAAATGGATTACAAAAAGCTTTCGGAACTTCTTTTTCCGCATATAAAAAAGACAATTTCGGACTACGAGGCAATATATCCCGAGAGAAATCTCGGAGAAGATGCCAAGATTACTCGTTTTGCACCAAGCCCCACAGGCTTTCTGCATATAGGCGGACTTTTTGCCTCGCTCATATCGGAGCGAATAGCTCACCAGTCCGGCGGTAAGTTCATACTCCGAATTGAAGATACCGACAAAAAACGAGAGGTAGAGGACGGAGTATCCAAAATTATAGACGGTCTTACTGCGTTTGGAATTTCCATAGATGAGGGCTTTGTGGATTTTGATACCCAGACAGGTGAATACGGACCATACAAGCAGAGTGAACGTGCCGAGATTTATCAGTGCTTTGCAAAAAAGCTCGTAGAGGACGGATTGGCATACCCTTGCTTCTGCTCGGAGGAAACACTTTCTAAAATCCGTGAAGAACAGGAAAAGGATAAGAAACTCCCCGGATATTACGGTGAGTATGCATATTGCCGAAGCTTAAGCTATGAAGAAATAGAAAATAATATAAAAGACGGCAAGAGCTATGTTTTAAGACTCAAATCCCCAGGAAGCGAGGACAGACGCATATCCTACAAGGATGGCATAAGAGGAAAGATAGAACTTCCCGAAAACATAGTTGATGTGGTAATATTAAAGTCCGATGGCATTCCCACATACCACTTTGCACATGTTGTGGACGACCATCTTATGCGTACCACAAACGTCATAAGAGGCGATGAGTGGATATCTTCTGTTCCCATTCATTTGCAGATGTTCTATCTTCTTGGTCTTAACCCCCCCAAGTACGCACATATTGCTCCCATTATGAAGGAGGATGACGGCGGAAAGCGTAAGATATCCAAGCGAAAGGATCCCGAGGCTGCAGTGTCCTGGTACTCGGTGGAGGGTTATCCCGTAGACGGCGTTATAGAATATCTTTTAAATCTTGCAAACTACACTTTTGAGGACTTCCGCCGTGCAAACAAGAACGCACCGTGGACGGACTTCAAACTCGAAATGAACAAAATGAGCAACTCCGGCGCTCTGTTTGATCTCATTAAATTAAACGATATATGCAAAAATAAAATAGCAACATACACCGCAAAAAAGGTTTACGAACTTGCAACAGATTGGGCAAAGGAATATGATAGTGAGCTTTATGCACTTCTTACAAGGGACGAAGAGTACTCTGTAAAGATGTTTGATTTTGACAGAAACCCCGATAAGCCTCGTAAGGATATAGGAAAGTTTAGCGAGGTAAGAGATGCATTTTCCTTTATGTTCGATGAGCTTTTCGACGGAAAGTATGACGAAATCGAGAATGTAACTTCGGATGATAAACTGGCAATACTAAATGATTATGCTGATATGTACGACGAGACTCAGGAAAATCAGGATTGGTTCAACACCTTAAAAGACCTTGCCGAGAAAAACGGCTTTGCAAGAGAGGTCAAGGAATATAAGCAAAATCCCGAAATGTACAAGGGCCATGTAGGAGATGTGAGCAATATAATAAGAGTGGCAGTTACAGGAAGAACAAAATCTCCCGACCTGTACTCGATTATGAAGACTCTAGGTAAAGACAGAGTTCTTTCAAGAATATCAGCATACAAAGGAGCGATTAAGTAATGGAACCGGTTATTTCTAATTTTATACACGACGCCATAGATAAGGACCTTGCGGAAAAGGTGTATGACAAGGTACAGACCAGATTTCCGCCCGAGCCAAACGGCTATCTTCACATTGGTCATGTCAAGGCTATAAACATTGATTTTTCCACTGCCAAAAAGTATGGCGGAACCTGCAATTTAAGACTTGATGACACCAATCCCACAAAGGAAGATGTGGAGTATGTTGATTCCATAATGGAGGATATCAAGTGGCTTGGCTTTAGCTGGGACAATGTGTACTATGCTTCCGACTATTTTCAGGAGATATATGATTGTGCAATAAAGCTCATTAAAAAAGGTCTTGCCTATGTAGATGACCTTACCGCAGACGAGATAAGACAGTACAGAGGCACTCTCACAGAGCCGGGTAAGGAAAGCCCCTACAGAAACAGAAGCGTAGAGGAAAATATGGATTTGTTCCGCCGTATGACCGAGGGCGAATTTGAAACTGGTTCTAGAGTTCTTCGTGCAAAGATAGACATGGCATCGGGCAACATAAATATGCGTGACCCCGTAATATACAGAGTTCTTCACGCAACACACCATCGCACAGGCGACAAGTGGTGCGTATATCCTATGTACGACTTTGCACACCCCATTTCCGATACCGCAGAGGGTGTAACTCATTCACTGTGCTCTTTGGAGTTCGAGGACCACAGACCGCTCTATGACTGGGTATTAAAGGCATGCGACTATCCTGTACCCTCAAGACAGATTGAGTTTGCAAGATTAAACCTTACAAACACTCTCACAAGTAAGAGAAAGTGCTTAAAGCTTGTAAAAGATGGCATAGTAGATGGCTGGGACGACCCCCGTATGTCTACAATCTGCGGTATGAGAAGAAAGGGATATCCGCCCGAGGCTCTTATAGACTTTGTTGAGAGAATAGGCGTTGCAAAGGCGTTCAGCGTTATAGATTTTGCTATGCTTGAGCATTGTGTAAGAGAAAACTTAAATATGAATGCTCCTCGTGCCATGGCAGTTTTAAATCCTCTTAAGGTAACAATAGAAAATTATCCCGAAGGCGAGAGCGAGCTTTTGCCTGTGGAAATAAACCCCAACGATGAAAATGCAGGTACAAAGAATGTGTCTTTCTCAAGAAACATCTATATAGAAAAAGACGACTTTATGGAAGTTCCCGTAAAGGGCTACAAGCGTCTTACACCCGACAACGAGGTAAGATTAAAGGGTGCATACTTTGTAAAGGTTAAGGAAATTGTAAAGGATGCATCAGGCGAGGTAACAGAGCTTATCTGCACCTACGATCCTCTCTCCAAGGGTGGCAACTCTCCCGACGGCAGAAAGGTAAAGGGCACAATTCAGTGGGTAGACGCCAATAACTGTCTTAATGCCACTGTAAATATGTATGACAAGCTCTTTGTTACATCCAACCCCGGCGAGCTTGAGGATTATCTCGAAAACTTAAATCCCGAATCCCTCGTGGTTAAAAAGAATTGTAAGATAGATGCAGACCTTAAGGATGCAAAAGTAGGCGACAGCTTCCAGTTTATGAGAAACGGCTACTTTACCGTGGATAAGTATTCCAAAGAAGGCGATGTTGTGTTCAACCTTACCGCTACGTTAAAAGATTCCTTTAAGATTGGTTAATTTTAGATTGACATATCAAATAAAAGGGTGTATAATTATAAACAACAATGTTGGTTTGTGTTGATTTGTTTTTATTTGTGTTTATTTATATATGTTTACAGGAGGAAATAGATTATGTTAGTTAATATGAACGAAGTATTAATCCCGGCAAAAAAGCACCACTATGCAGTTGGTCTTTTCAATGCCGTAAACTTAGAGCTTGCACGTGGTATTATAGCAGCTGCTGAGGCTACAAGATCTCCGGTTATCATGGGTACTGCAGAAGTACTTCTGCCTTACGGTCCTTTGGATGAAGTTTCCTACTATCTCATCCCTATGGCAAAGAAGGCAAATGTCCCCGTAGTTGTACACCTCGACCACGGTCTTACATACGATACATGTATCAAGGCTCTTGAACTTGGATTTAGCTCCATTATGTACGATTGCTCCACAGATTCCTACGAGGAAAATGTACGCAAGGTTAAGGAAATGGCAGATATAGCTCATTCCTATGGTGCAACAATCGAAGGTGAACTCGGCCATGTAGGCGATAACGAAGGCTCCGCTGAGGGTAGCGACCATCTTGCAGATCCCTCTGCATTCTTTACCGATCCTTCTCTTGCAAAGGATTTTGTAGACAAGACAGGAGTAGATGCACTTGCAATTGCCGTAGGTAATGCTCACGGTGCATACAAGCTTCCCCCCAAGCTTGATTTTGAAAGAATCCGTACAATAGCTTCCACAGTAGATGTGCCCCTCGTTCTTCACGGCGGATCCGGTCTTACAGACGACGATTTCAGACAGGCTATAAAGGACGGTATAAGCAAGGTAAATATCTTTACCGATATCAATGTTGCCGCAGTAGAAGCAGAATTCAAGAAGTTCCACAGTATGGACAAGGGTCTTATCGACCTCATCCCTGCTGCTGTTGAAGCTGTTAAGCTCGAAACTGCCAAGAAGATGAAGCTCTTCTCCAGTGACGGCAAGGCAGATGTAATAAAGAGCACATCTAGTATGTCTATGGACAATATTGAAATGGTTACAAAGCTTGTTGCTCAGGAAATTGCAAAATATCTTGGTAAATAATTAAAAAGATATACAAAAATAGGGTTGTAAAAAACGATGTTTTTTACAACCCTTTCTGTTTTGTGAACAGGACTTTTTTATATCACAAAATCCATACAGCTTCTCTGAGCAGTAAAAGGTCTTACCTTGGTGTTTGCCGCTTCCACGTGCAGAGGGTGTATGCTGTATCCTTTAAGCGCCTCTTCGCTTTCTAAGGTAGAGTCGAGCATCACATCGCCTGTGGATGTGGGTAGTGGATTTGTGTTTATTGTAAGAGCTAAAAGCCCGGGTACCTTGCCCACCAGAGATTCCAGTGCCTCTTTCATCTCTGCCTTTATCTTTACCTTTTCGCTGTCGGTCAGTTCATCTTTTAATTTCCATATAATTATATGCTTTACCATAGTCTGTCAACTCCTTTAGAAAGAGTATATCACACGACCTTTGCCTTGTCAATTTGGATGGAGGATCAAAATATAATTTACAAGGTACATGCACAATGGATAAGCACCCATACATATATTGATATTGTGTCAATATATGGAGGTGCTTTTTGTGTTGTCTTTTTTGGCTCAGATTATGCCAAAGATGTTTTTTATACTGTCCTATGTTACCAATGTAAGCTCCTTTGCTGTACCCTTAAGTGCCGAGGAGGAGGCTATGTATCTTGCTAGATACAAAAACGGCGATAAGGATGCACGAAACATTCTTATAGAGAGGAATTTGCGTCTAGTGGCTCATGTAGTTAAAAAATATCCTGCCGCAGGCGACAGCGACGACCTCATAAGCATAGGAACCATAGGGCTTATCAAGGCAATTTCCTCCTTCAAAGAGGGCAAGGGAACAAGACTTAGTACATATGCCGCACGCTGTATAGAAAACGAGATTCTAATGAGTATGCGAACGGGCAAAAAAAGGCAAAATGAGGTTCTCCTCCAGGACACCGTAGGCAAGGATGCCGACGGCAAGGAGATGAGCCTTATGGATAGGGTCGGCTCAGGTGAGCAGGATGTGTTTGAAGAGGTGGAAAAAAGGCTCAAAATCAAGGAACTGTACGAAAAAATGTCGGATGTTCTGGCAAAAAGAGAGAAAAAAATCATACGCCTTCGTTACGGGCTCGGCGGCGGTAGGGTGTTTACCCAAAAGGAGATAGCGTCGCTTCTTAACATATCGCGTTCATATGTGTCAAGAATAGAGAAGAAGGCACTTTTAAAGCTTTCCGATGTAATGGGGGTCAACTGGAAAAATCCTCAATAAGAACAAACATATCCTCCTTTTCGGTAAGCTCAATACCCTCTGTAAGAGCCTTGATGTCATCGTCTGTGAGATAAAAAGGCTTTATGCTTTCTACGGGAGATATTATTTCTGTGCCGTCTGTCTTTTTTGTTATAAGGTAGACGGCATTGGCTTTTTCGTTGTATTTTAGTATATATTTTTCCGTGGGTGAATTTGGCACCGAAACAAGCGAGCTGTCGGGCTCGCTTTCTGTTAATGGAGCCTTAAATTGCATATCATCCCCCGCGGGATAAGTATTTTGCGGATTTTTAACAGAAACAGAGCTTGAAACATATATACCAATGGCACACAGCGCAGCAAAGGAAATTATAATTTTGGATTTATTTGTCATAAAATCTATCCCCATTTAGCTTTTTCTGTTATTTTTACCACAAAATTTTAAACTATTCGTAAATTGATTGTAACATTAATTTATTATTTGTGTGTTATAATAGATAGTGAGTTAATAGATTTCGATTACTATAGAAACGAGGAGACTCAAATGGACAATCTGGACAAGGTAAGGTCAAGACAAAAAGCCAAATCAGAAAAACAAAAGAAAAAGTCCTCTACAAGGGAGACTTTAAAAAGGACGGCAAGACCGTCAGAGTCTGCCGCAGGCAGAGTGTCGGCATCGCCCAACAAAAAACGCAGAAAGAAGAGCAAATACGAATGGGTTTTCACAACCCTTAAAGTGATGTTTCTTATTTTCCTTGTTGTTGCAATAAGCGGCACTGTAGTTGTCCTTTCTATGATAGATTACAGCTTTGGCGACGACTTAAGCTCACTTAACCTAAACATTTCATCCAAGGTTTATTATACCGATGCCAGCGGTGAGTTGGTGCAGTATGCACAGTTCGACGGTGCGGAAAAACGCATATGGGTACCCATAAACAAGATGCCTGCAAATCTAAAAAATGCATTTGTGGCAATAGAGGACCAGCGATTTTTTAAGCACAATGGAGTAGACATAAAGCGTACAACAGGTGCGGCCTTAAACTACATTTTAAAGGGCGATTCCTCCTACGGCGGAAGTACCATTACACAGCAGCTTGTAAAGAACATTACTCTGGATAAGGAGAGAACCAAGACAAGAAAAATCCGCGAGATGCTAAGGGCACTTGTTCTGGAAACAAAGATGAGTAAGGACCAGATTCTTGAAATGTATATGAACACCATATACCTAAGTCAGGGAGCAAACGGTGTGGAAGCTGCGGCAAATGTTTACTTTTCCAAGAGCGTATCCGAGCTTTCTCTTGCAGAGTGTGCCTGCATAGCTGGCATAACGCAGTACCCCACAAAGTACGATCCCATTTTGCAGCCCGAGGCAAACAAACAGAAGAGGACGCTCGTTCTTGATAAAATGCTCGAACTGGAATATATAAGCCAGGAGGAGTATGAAGAGGCGATAAATGAAGAGCTTAACATACAACTCGGAAAAAGCGGAAATACCTGGATACAGTCATACTTTTTGGACCACCTTTTTGAAGAACTACAGGCAGATTTAGTAGAAAAAGGTTACACACCCGAATTTGCCGCAAATATGATATACAACGGCGGACTCAAAATATATTCTACAGTAGACCCCAAGATTCAGGGTGCTATGGAGGATTACTTTGAAGATGATTCCAATTTTTCCGGCTATTACGGAGATGTAAAGCCTCAGGCGGCGATGGTTATATCTGACCCCCATACAGGCGGAATAAAGGGAATAGTCGGCGGCAGAGGCGAAAAGGACAGAAATAGAGGCTTAAACCGAGCTACTCAGTCCAAGCGTCAGCCGGGCTCTTCTATCAAACCTATAGCTGTGTATGCTCCCGCAATCGATATGGGAGTTATAACGCAGTCCACCATAGTAGACGATTCCCCCTTGGATATAGCAGGCTGGAAGCCTAAGAATTCGGGAGAAAAATTCAGAGGAATGGTGTCTGTGGGAACTGCGGTTACCTACTCCTACAATATTCCTGCAGTAAGAGTTCTCGAAGAGGTAGGAGTGGAAAACTCGTTTAACTACTTAAAGAACAAGCTCCATATGGATTCTCTTGTGGAAAAGAGAGAGCAAGGCGGCAAAACCTATTCCGACAAAAATCTCTCTATGGCGCTCGGCGGTCTTACAGACGGTGTTACAGTGCTGGAAATGAACACTGCCTACAGTGCACTGGCAAACGGCGGAGAGTATATAGAGCCTCACTGCTACACCAAGGTGTATGATGTAGAGGGCAAGCTCATTTTGGAAAACGAAATACACAAGGAAAGAGCCTTTTCACCGTCCACATCATATATAATGAGCAACACCCTTAAGGATGTTGTAACAGTCGGTACAGGAGCAGGCGCCAAGATAAATAACATAGACACCTGCGGTAAAACAGGTACTACCGACAACAGCAAGGACAGATGGTTTATAGGCTACACACCCTATTACTGCGGTTCGGTATGGTTTGGATACGATAGCCCCAGAGTTGTATCAGCAAGCGGAAATCCTGCACTCAATATCTGGGATAACATCATGACAAAAATCCATAGCTCCCTTCCCGCAAGAAGCTTTGCAAAGCCTTCTGATGTTACAGAAGCGGCAGTGTGTCAGAGAACCGGACATTCACCCGCAAGCGGATGCCCCGTGGTTACTCAATACACAGACAAGTCGCGACTTAAGACCAAATGCACATCAGACCACGCATATATAGGAACTGAGCCGTATATGACCATAGAGGAATACAACGAAGAAAACGGCATAGAAAACGAGGAAGACGAAGAAAACGAAGAAAACGAAGGCGAAGAAAACGGAGAGCAGACACCCGAGGATTCTCAGAGTGAGCAGACTTCTCCGTCGGGCGAGAGCGGTAGTGCAGATGCCAACAACACACCGCAGCCAAATGAATAAAGGAGGGCGTTTTTATGAAGATTATAACAATCAGCCGTGAGTTTGGAAGCGGAGGCAGAGAAATCGGCAAAAGACTTGCAGACCTCTTGGGATTTGAGTACTACGACCGCGAAATCATCTCCGAGGTTGCAAAGATAGGAAACTTTGATGAAAAATATGTGGAATATGTGGGCGAGAACGGTTTTTCGTCCGGTTTCCACTTTACCTTTGGAAGAACGCTCTATTACCCCCATGCTCAGTGGGACAATTCCACCAAGATGATAGTGGCAGAGCAGAGGGCATTAAACCAGATAGCAGCAAGGGGAAAGGATTGCATCATAGTAGGTCGTTGTGCAGATGTGGTTTTGAGCGAATATAAGCCTTTTAATATATTCGTGTATGCGGATATGGAATCCAAGCTCCAAAGATGCAAAAATCGCATGGAAGCGGGCTTAAATATCCCCGATGCCAAACTAATAGGCAAAATCAAGAAAATCGATAAAAACAGGACAAAACACCGCGAGGCGATATCTCATATCAAATGGGGCAGAAAGGAAGCTTATCACCTATGTGTAAACACCACAGGAATAAACCCCAAGGATATAAGTCCTATCATAGCAGACTATGCTGCATCGTATTTTAAGACTATACATAAATAGAACGTGGATGCAAAAGAAAGCGCAGAACGCTTATAGGAAAGGCTATAAATATGTTATTGTGCTAAATGACAGTAAAACAAATAAAATTTATGTAGGAATCTGCATTTTGCAGATTCCTATTTTTATAGCCTATAAGCTCTAGCCATTGGAGTATTATTCGAACCCGCCTCGAAATCAGCGTTTTCGGCATCTTTTGGCTTGTCGTCCTCGAAAGGCACAAAGCCTTCCCTCGTCCTTCGCACCAAAATCTATCCAAAAATGCTTGATTTGGAGGTCTTAAGAATTTTAAGATCAACAAAAATTGTTATTATCGAGACAAAAGCACAGGTAATCCTGTCGGATTATCGAGCATTTTGGTGAAGATAAGAGCGATTTTTGTATCTTAAAATCGGAGTTCGGATAATACTCCAATGGCTAACCACATAACACAGATGAAACTCGGAAAGATGGTTGGAATAAGCGACAGAGCGGTTTCCAAGTGGGAGTCGGGCCTATCGAAGCCTTCGGGTCAAAACTTGATTTCTCTTGCAAAAATCAATATTACAAATTGATATTCCATCGTGATCACACTTTATTAAAAACACTTTGCGTATTGATATTTTCTCGCATTTGTAGTATCATTTAATTAGTGATATCCAAAAATAACCAGAGGAATACAAATGAACTTATATTTTGCTCCCCTAGAGGGAATTACAGGATACATATATAGAAATACCCACAAAGAGCTTTTTGGCTTTTGTGATGCATATTATGCACCTTTTATTACGCCCACGGAAAACGAGCGCCTTAATAAAAAGTGCTTAAGGGATATTCTTCCCGAAAACAACAGCTGCGGTGATTTAAGGGTTCAGCTTTTGTCAAACAATAGCGCAACATATTTCAAGTTTGAAGAAGAGGTCGTTCCAATGGGATATACCGAAATAAATGTAAATCTCGGTTGTCCTTCGGGTACAGTGGTAAAGAAGGGACGAGGTGCCGGCTTTCTGCGAGAAACTTCTCTTATGGACGATTTCTTTTTAAAGGTGTTCGAAAATTGCAGAGTAAATGTATCTGCAAAAACCAGAGTGGGTTTTTACGATGAATCAGAAGCTGAGGGACTAATGGATGTGTACAACAAATATCCACTTAGTTCACTTATTATACACCCAAGAACGAGGGAAGATTACTACAAGGGAACAGTTAAGCTGGAAACCTTTGAAAAAATGTACTTATCTTCCAAAAACAAGGTTTGCTACAACGGCGATATATGGACATACAAAAGATATCTGGATATTATAGAGCGTTTTAAGTCGCTTGAGGGAGTAATGATAGGCAGGGGAGCTGTGGCAAATCCTGCAATTTTCAGAGAAATAAAAGGCGGAAATGTTTTGGAAAAGAGAGAGCTTTTGGAGTTTTCATCTCTTCTTGCACACAGGTATTACGAAGTTCTTCGTTCCGATATGTACACACTTCATAAGCTAAAAGAAATATGGCTTTATATGATGACAAACTATCCGGACGAAAAAAAGATTTTAAAAAGAGTAAAAAAGGCAAATACTGTATCAGAATTGCACGAGGCAGTAAAAAACTTGCCTGAGATAGAATAGGAGAAAGTTATGTATCTTATAGCAGGACTAGGAAACCCCGAAAAGAAATACGATGCCACAAGGCACAACATAGGTTTTGAAACTGTGGATTTACTCTCGCACAAGCTTGGCATAAAGCTTACCAAACTAAAGCACAAGGCTCTTTGGGGCGATGGCTTTGTAGGAAGCGAAAAGGTAATAATTGCAAAACCTCAGACATATATGAATCTTAGCGGAGAGAGCATAAGAGATATTGCGGAGTTTTATAAAATCCCTACAGAAAATATAATCATAATATGTGATGATATCAATCTTGACACAGGTCGCATAAGAATAAGACCAAAGGGGAGCGACGGCGGTCACAACGGATTAAAGTCCATAATATATCAGCTTGCCGATGACGGATTTGTCCGCATAAGAATGGGCGTAGGAGCCCCCCGAGATGAACGCTATGACCTAGCAGACTATGTGCTGGGCAAGTTCTCCAAAGAAGAAATTGAACTACTTACAAAAACGGCAAACACTGTAGTAGAGGCGGTAGAGTGCATAATTAAAAACGATGTAGCTACTGCTATGAACAGATATAACGGAGCGCCCAAATGAACACCTTTAAATTTTTGCTCGACGGTATGAATGAATTTGACTCCCTGTGCTCGCATATCAAAAAGGGAAGGGGCTTTGTCCATACCATCGGTGTTTCACAAAGTCAGAAAAATCATCTTATATATTCACTCGGAGAGCACACGGACGAGAAGTGCGTTGTTGTTTGTGCCGATGAACAGGAAGCGGGAAGGATAGTCAAAGAGCTGTCGTTCCTCTCTTCGCATGCGACCGTTTACTTTCCGCCCAGAGAATATTTGTACTATGATGTGGATGTATCAAACAGAAAGGGAGAGTTTTCCCGTCTATGTGCACTTGCCAATATAGACAAGTCAAAATACATTGTTACCACAGTTTCCGCTCTGGCATCATACACACTTCCAAGCCACATATATAAAGAGTATTCCATTAGTATAGATAATAGCTCTTCATTTGATTTGGGTGAGCTTGTGTTAAGACTTAGCTATATGGGATACAACCGTGCAAGCTCGGTAGAGAGCATAGGACAGTACAGTGTGCGTGGCTCTATATTGGATGTGTTTTCGCCGGGATGCGAAAACCCTGTCCGAATTGAATTCTGGGGAGACGATGTAGATTCCATAAGAGAATTTTCGGCAAAGACACAGCTTTCCTTAAACACTCTGGATAAGACTGTTATAATCCCCGCAAGAGAGCTTATTTACAGCAAGGAAGAGGCACTTTCTGTTTCTGAAAAGATAAGAGAGCTCAAAAATGAAAATCTCACAAGAGATGCCGAAAAACTTATACACAATCATTATTTTCATTCAAACGACAAGTATCTTGGCTATTTTTACGACAGAATACCCACGCTTTTTGACTATCTTTCTGATGATACAGTCTATTTCCTTTCCGAGCCAAAGGAATTAAAAGCTAAGTTCGATATTTGGTACAAAGAGCAAAACGAAATCATAACCTCGCTTATGGAAAAGGGCCTGTTTCCCAGGATAAAGAAAGATTATTTTATAACCTACGGAGATATAGTTAAAAGGGCATCACAGTCAAAGGCAATTTCAACAAGTGCTCTTTCGCATACAACGCCTGACATACGCCCAAACGAAATAGTTTCGCTTACAACCAAGACAATCCGCTCATATACCGACAATGCGGAATATATGGTTGACGATATAGTTTTCTGGAAGAAAAACTCTTTCCGAGTGGTAGTGCTTCTCAGTACCGACACAAAAATAAAAAATCTCACAGAGCTTCTTTTCAAAGAGGGGATAACCGCAGTTTACCTTGAAAAAGCGGATAAGGTGCCCGACTTTGGCGAAGTGTTTATTGTAAAGGGAAGCCTTGAGGGAGGCTTCGAGTATCCATCCATAAAGACCGCCCTTGTTACAGACGGTGAGCCAACATCCCAAAGAAGACGCACATCAAAATCCAAAGACAGCAGGGATGCCATAAAGAGCTTCGACGAAATCAAGGTGGGCGACTATGTGGTACACCGCACCCACGGTGTGGGCAGATATGTAGGTATTCATCAGCTTGAGGTGCAGGGCGTAATACGCGATTATTTAAAGCTCAAATACAAAGGCAGCGACAACCTCTATGTGCCTGTAGAACAGCTTGATATGCTCTATAAGTATTCTTCGAGCGAGGAAAAAGCCGTAAAGCTCAATAGCCTTGGCGGAAGCATGTGGCAAAAGACAGTTACAAGAGTAAAGGAAAGTGTAGCCACACTGGCTCAGGATATGATAAAGCTCTATGCAGAGCGAAGCCAGATAAAAGGGCACACATTTCCACAGGACACAGACTGGCAAAGACAGTTTGAGGATGATTTTCTCTATGACGAAACCCCCGACCAGATAAGATGTATCTCCGAAGTAAAAAAGGATATGGAAGACGGCAAGTGTATGGACCGTCTTTTGTGCGGAGATGTAGGCTACGGCAAGACAGAGGTGGCACTTCGTGCGGCGTTTAAAACCGTTATGGAGGGTATGCAGGTTGCATATCTTGTGCCCACCACAATACTTGCCTCGCAGCACTTTAATACTTTTCAGTCGAGAATGAAAGAGTATTGCATAAATGTAGAAATGCTAAGCCGTTTCAGAACAAAAAAACAGCAGGCAGAGATTATAAAAAAGCTCGAAAAGGGCGAAATAGATGTTATCATAGGAACCCACAGAATTTTGCAAAAGGATGTAAAATTTAAATCCCTAGGGCTTCTTATAATAGACGAGGAAC
>JAZNFW010000108.1:0-4471 GCA_045576175.1 Clostridia bacterium
ACACCTTGTGATAGAATTCGATGTACTCTTCTCTTGAACACTCGCTTGGTTTTTTGAGCCATAACGGATTTGTGTCATTTATAGGTGTGGGCTTAGTATTATCCTTCGTGTCGGATTTGTCGCTAAGATAAATTTCCACAGGAAGAAATCTGCAGTACTTATTTAATGTTTCCCTTAGTTTATAGATTTCGAGAAACTCCTTGAAGTCCTCGGATATATGCAAAGTAACAGTTGTACCCCTCTGTGTTCTGCTGCCATCTGTAATTTCAAACTCTGTACCGCCGTCGGATACCCAGTGAACTGCCTTTTCGCCATCACGGTATGAAAGAGTATCAATCTCCACCTCGTCAGATGCCATAAAAGCACTATAGAATCCAAGACCGAAATGACCAATTATGCGGTTTTCATCGCTTTTTTCGTCCTCGTACTTTTTTATAAACTCCTCAGCACCGGAAAAAGCAACCTGATTTATATATTTTTCTACCTCATCTTTTGTCATTCCAATGCCGTTATCGGTTATAGAAATAGTTTTATTTTCCTTATCCAATTCAATATATATCTCATATTTATCGTCACAAGAAAATTCGCCTAAAGAAACAAGCTTTTTAAGTTTCATTACAGCATCCTGTGCATTTGAAACCAATTCTCTTAAAAATATATCACTATCCGAATATAACCATTTCTTAATTATGGGTAAAAGATTTTCAGTATGCACCGAAATTTTGCCTTTTGCCAATTTAACACACTCCTCACTTATACACATCATTCGTAATTAAAAAATGCAAAGGCACATGCATATTGCAAGTGCCGATGCAAATTATTTGTATTTGGCGACTTCCAGACGGTTTAGTGCTCTCTTTAGCTTAACCTTGGCAAGTTCGATATGTTTTTCGTCGGCTAAGTTTACAATATCGCTCTGTGCCTTATCTCTGGCTTTTTGTGCCCTCTTTTCGTCTATTTCATCGGCGTATTCAAATGTTGTAGCCACAATGCGCACTGCATCCTTGGATACCGACAAAAAGCCTCCCATGCATGCGGCATACCTTTCTGTATTGCCCTTGCGAATTTTTACCCTGCCAAAATCTATGGTAGCAACATATTCGATATGTCCATACAAGATACACACATCGCCCTCTGTTGTTCTGACCACTATACTTTCGGCAGTTCCATCATACAAGGCACCGTCGGGAGTAAAAATCTGAAGGTTAAATTCCCTCACACTTTATTCCCCCTTCTTGTATTTCTCGATAACCTCATCTATTGTGCCTGCGAAAAGGAAAGCTCCCTCGGGTATATCATCGTGAAGACCGTCAATAATCTCTCTAAAGCCTCTAATGGTCTCCTTGAGAGGCACATACTTTCCTTCCATACCGGTAAACTGTTCAGCAACAGAAAAAGGCTGAGACAGGAATCTTTGAATTTTTCTTGCACGATTAACAAGAAGCTTATCGTCATCGGAGAGTTCATCCATACCCATAATTGCTATGATATCTTGAAGCTCCTTGTATCTTTGGAGAATACGCTGTACCTCTTTGGCAACCTCATAGTGTTCTATTCCCACAATATCGGGACTAAGTATTCTTGATGTGGAGTCAAGCGGATCAACAGCAGGATAAATTCCTAGCGAAGCAATCTGTCTTGACAAAACAGTTGTAGCATCAAGATGTGCAAAGGTTGTGGCAGGTGCAGGGTCTGTAAGGTCATCGGCAGGTACATATACTGCCTGAACAGATGTAATTGAGCCCTTCTTGGTAGAGGTGATTCTCTCCTGAAGAGCACCCATTTCCGTAGCAAGTGTAGGCTGATAGCCAACAGCAGATGGCATACGACCAAGAAGTGCAGAAACCTCACTACCTGCTTGTGTAAATCTGAATATATTATCTATAAACAGCAAAACATCCTGGTTTTGCTCATCGCGGAAATACTCAGCCATTGTAAGACCCGAGAGCGCAACTCTCATTCTTGCACCGGGGGGTTCGTTCATCTGACCATAGACTAGTGCCGTTTTGTTAAGAACACCCGACTCCTTCATTTCGTTGTACAGGTCATTTCCCTCTCTTGTTCTTTCGCCAACACCGGAAAAAACAGATATGCCGCCATGCTGCTTGGCAACATTGTTTATAAGCTCCATAATAAGAACTGTCTTTCCAACGCCTGCACCACCAAACAAGCCGATTTTACCACCTTTTGCATATGGCGCAATAAGGTCAACAACCTTTATACCGGTCTCCAGTATTTCTGTTGTGCTGTCCTGCTCCTCATAAGAGGGGGCATCTCTATGAATGGACCACTCCTCCTTGGTTTCGGGTTTGGGTAGATTGTCCACAGGTTCCCCTAGTAGATTAAATATTCTACCCAGTGTTTCAGGTCCTACGGGAACTTTTATCGCTTCGCCTGTGTCTACGGCATCCAACCCACGCACAAGACCATCTGTTGAATTCATAGCGATACATCTTGCTACATCGTCGCCAATGTGGTTTGCCACCTCGCAGACAATTTTTCTGTCGTTGTGAAAAATTTCTATCGCATTTAGCAAATTCGGGAGCTTACCATTTTCAAATTTGATATCGAGAACAGGTCCAATGACTTGTAAAACTTTTCCTGTATTTTTGCTCATTTTCGTATCCTTTCTGTCTGCAAATGATCACAGTGCTTCTGCACCGGAAACAATCTCTGTTATTTCCTGTGTGATCGCAGCCTGTCTTGCTCTGTTAAACTTAAGAGTAAGATTATCTATCATTTCACCAGCATTTTTGCTGGCATTGTCCATAGCCATTCTTCGTGCCGCAAATTCGGACGCTTGTGATTCTGCCAAGGCACCGTATAGTGAGCCGGAGAGATAGTTTTGGGCAGCTCTTTCGAAAACCGCCGCCGCTGACGGCTCATATAGAGTAATCGAGCGTGATTCATTTTTGGGATTTGCCTCAAAAGGCAAAATCTTTCTGGATACGGGTACCTGGCTCAGCATAGAAACCATCTCGGTATAATAGATATACACGCTTCCTATTTCGTCCTTTTTGAATAACTTACAAAGGTAACTTCCCAAATCATAACAATTGGCAATAGACACATCTTCGCTTATGCCAAGATTATCAAAGATAACCTCTATTTTTTGTCGTCTGCAAAATTCAAACGCCTTTTTTCCTATGGGGACAGCGCATATGTTCTTTCCCTCTGTCTCAGTCAAAAACTTTTTGAAAAGATTAGAATTAAAACCGCCTGCAAGTCCCCTATCGCCTGCTATAAGTATATAGCAAGCTTTAGAAACGCTTTTGCTATCAAAAAATTTCAGGGAAGCATCGGCTTTTGTAACATCAAGGCTATCTATGGTCTGTCTTAAAAACTCATAGTATGGTCTTGCTATATCCACTCGTTGCCTTGCTCTTCTTAATTTCGAAGCGGCAACAAGCTCCATAGCCTTTGTAATTTGCATTGTGCCTTTAATACTTTTTATTCGGTTTTTAATATCCTTCATCGAAGAAGCCATATAATTCACCGCCTATCTGCCGTTTAAGAATTTGTCCTTAAATTCACAAATTGCTTCCTTGAGTTTCGCCTCAGTTTCGCCATCTAAATTGCCAGAGGATTTTATGGCATCTAGAATCTCACTTCTGGCAGCAGAAAGAAATTCATAAAGTCCGGTTTCAAAATCACGAATCTTGTCAATTTCTATTTCCTCAAGCAAGTCATTTGTGACAGCATAAATTATTGCCACCTGTTTTTCAACATCTACAGGCATATTTCTGCCTTGCTTTAGTACTTCTACTATTCTTTCACCCTGACGGAGTCTCTTTTTGGTATCTTCATCAAGGTCAGAGCCAAACTGTGCAAAAGATTGTAGCTCCCTAAACTGTGAATATGCAAGCTTTAGTTTACCGGATACCTTTTTCATCGCTTTAATCTGAGCATTACCACCAACGCGCGATACAGAAATACCGGGATTAACTGCCGGCATTACACCACTATGGAAAAGCTCGGTTTCTAAGAATATCTGTCCGTCTGTTATAGAGATGACATTTGTGGGAATGTAACTGGATACATCACCTGCTTGTGTTTCTATAATAGGGAGTGCAGTAAGAGAACCGCCACCGTATTCCGGAGCGATGTTTGCCGCACGCTCTAATAATCTTGAATGTAGGTAGAAAACATCACCCGGGTATGCTTCTCTGCCCGGAGGACGCCTTATAAGCAGCGAAAGTGCTCTATATGCAACCGCATGCTTGGACAGGTCATCATATATAACAAGCACATCCTTGCCCTTAGCCATAAAGTACTCACCCATAGCACAGCCAGAATATGGTGCTATATACTGAAGCGGTGCCATTTCCGAAGCGGTAGCGGAAACAATGATAGTGTAATCCATAGCTCCGGCTTTTTTAAGCGTTTCCACAGTCTGCGCAACTGTAGAACGCTTTTGACCTATGGCAACATATATGCATATTACATCCTTGCCCTTTTGGTTGATGATGGT
>JAZNFW010000109.1:0-2214 GCA_045576175.1 Clostridia bacterium
AATGCACTGTTTTGCTTGGGATTTATAAGGTTTTCCATAAGAACATAACGCACGCAGTCGTATATGTGATCCTCGCCGGAGGAATCTATATCCTCTACATTTACACTGTCGTAAACCAGCGTTGGAATTGTCCTTATAAAATTCAGGCAGTTTTCAAACACATACATCATAGGCACGCCCTCGGAGTCGAAAGAGAGCCTGTAATGAAACTGCATCTTTCCCGCAAGACGCTCGTTGTCGCCAAAATCGAAAAATACGCCCTCTTTAGAGAACATATGTGCTATACTCTCACCTGTTTCCGCCTTGGATATGGCAGGGTCGGCAATCCCGCGTATTGTACGCCCTTTGAGATTGGGATGCTCGCTCTCAAGCTTTTTTATAGCTCCTGCTATGGCAGACGGAGTGTATTTTACGCCTTCGTTTGGTGTGCCTGTACAGCCGTACATCTCTGCTATGACATATGCTCTGCCGTCGTGGTCTATTGCAATCCACTCCACCGCAAACGGTCTTGAATAACCAAAGTCAAATCCCCTGTAAACCTTCCAGCTTTTTGGTATGATAAACGGCTTTATGACATGGGTAAACCGCCTATCAACATAGTGAGCGGGGTCGTTCTTCCATTCGGAAAAAACCTGCCCTGCAAAGCTGTCCCAATCTCCATAGAGAAGTGCTCTTTTTTCCTTTTCGGGAAGAAGAGAAAGATTTGCAAGGTAATTGGGGTCGTTTTTTAAAAGCTCTGCATTATCGAACACCGTAGACGGAACAAAAATCCTGCTTCGCTCCAGCTCTATAACCTTGCCGTCGGGGTCGGTTATATTCATCTTTGTCTTTATGGGAGTAAGAGGCGGGGCACAGGTTATAAATCTTTCCTTTACCCAGCTGTGCCCTATTCCTCCGGGGTTTGTGGTAGCACGGATATAGCATCTTGTTCCCTCACCCGACGGTCTGTTTCTGGAGAACATATATGAGTATTCTTCCCATGTAAAATGCGTAAGCTCGTCGAATGCAATAAAATCATATCTTTTGCCCTGATAGTTTATTCTGTCCTTGGTATGCTGCATAGCACCGAAATATATCTTGGCACCTGATGGAAAAAGCCAGAAATGCTTACTGTCGTTGTATACCGCCTTGGGATACGCCGCCTTGTAGAGACTGCGGCTTCTGTCTATAAGCTCAGAAAGCTGTGGGTAGGTTTTTCGAAGGATAAGTGCTCTGTAATGACCTATATGTACCTGTCTTAGTGCCTCTGTTAAAAGGGCATCGGACTTTCCGCCGCCTGCAGCACCGCCGTAGAGTGCCTCGTACTCGCCCCTCGACTGAAAAACTGCCTGTTTCTTCTGCGGTGTCCAGATGGTCTTTTTTGATTTCTTCATACAGCGTCCTCACAACCTTCGGTTACCTCGCCAAGAACAATAATTCCCGTCTCTTCTTCGCCTGTTTCCTCACTGGACATACTAAGATGTATGTCCTTTATATCCTTTAGTGTGGACACGAGCTGTTTTAAGCCCATCTTGTCTATCATTCCCTCTATGACCTTTATGTCCTCTTTTTCTTCAACGACTTCGTTTATGGGTTTTTTGGTATCGTAGTCATATTCCACGGTTTTGGTTTTTTCCTTGTTTTTTACTATGCATCTGTCAAGTTCGGATATGGATTTTTCTATTTTATCAAGTAGCCTGTCGCTTATGGTGAGAATTCTCTCCTCCCTTGTGGCAGCTTGTATCTTGGCTTCCTTTTTCTCCTTGTGCCAACCTTGTGCAGCTGCGATTTTGGAAAGTGAGGCGTAGCTTACTCCGTGCTTTCTGCTAAGCTCTCTGTAGCTTATAGCAGACGAAAGATAGTCCTCTTTTATGCTGTTCCAATCTGCATATTCACTATTCACTAAATCACCTTTGGACTATTCCTGTATTGTGGATTCGTTTTGGAGCTTGGTCTGGAACTCTACGGCAAAGCTTGCCTGCTTTTCGCTGTTTCTGAGTGCTTCGGCATACTTTTTGGGAATCTTTACCTCAATACCTCTGGGCACGAGCATTCCAACACCGTTTACCGCCACAAAAACATCGTCTTTGTATCTGCCGTTGTCCTTAAAGAGCTTTACGGTTACAAGCTCATTGTACTGAGATTTTATATCCACTGCCTTTTTTGCAGTTTTCTTGGGTTTTGCTGTTGCTTTTTCAGACATTCAAATCATCCTTTCTTTTAGGGGCGGATATA
>JAZNFW010000110.1:0-18036 GCA_045576175.1 Clostridia bacterium
CACTATGAAAAATAGAGTAAAAAGTGCCAAGCTTCCCGATACACACATTGTAGATATGCGTACGGAAATGACCGATGGAAATATGAGTATATTCAGCCGCCGTCTTATTGAGGAGATTGCCATCAATCTCGAAAAAGGTCAGCAGACTATACTATTTTTAAACAGACGAGGCTTTTCAAATTTTGTTTCGTGCCGAAGCTGCGGTCACACAGTGCAGTGCCCTAATTGTAATGTGTCGCTAACATACCACAAGTCTATAAATAAACTTGTTTGTCACTACTGCGATTATGCCCATCCTGTATACAATGTTTGCCCTGAATGCGGAAGCAAACACATAAGGCACTTTGGTATAGGCACACAGAAGGTGGTGGAAGAACTTAGTGAGCTTTTTCCGACTGCCAGAGTTACCCGTATGGATGCAGATACCACGGCAGCAAGACTCAGCCACGAAACTCTTTTAAATTCTTTTAGAAACCGCGAATCAGACATTCTCATAGGTACTCAGATGATAACGAAGGGCCTCGATTTTGAAAATGTTACCCTTGTTGGAATAATAGCTGCCGATATGAGCTTAAATGTTGACGATTACCGTGCTGCAGAACGCACCTTCGACCTTATAACTCAGGTGTCGGGAAGGGCAGGAAGAGGAGAACTGGGAGGCAGGGCAATCATACAGACCTACAACCCTGAAAACGAGACTATTATTGCCGCAGCAAAACAGGATTATAATGCATTTTACAACGAGGAAATAGGGCTTAGAAAGCTTCTTATTTATCCTCCGTTTTGCGAATTTATAAACTTTGTATTTACATCTGAAACCAAAAGCACATCTAAGCGTACAGCAGATGAATTTAAAACTGAGCTTACAAAAAACATAGGTCCTTCGGATGCAATAGTCTATCCTGTGGGCGAAGCTCCGCTATTTAAAATCGGCGGAAGATACAGGTACAGATTTTTAATTAAAACAAGATATTCCAAGGAATTATACGACAAAATTTACGACATATATCGAAGGGTTTCTTCTAAAAAGAATTCCTCGCAGATTTCCATAGATGTAAATCCTTCAAATATGTATTAAGGAGAGTGAGAATATGGCACTTAGAAACATAAGAACCATTGGTGATGAAATACTTAGAAAAAAATGCAAACCGGTAGAGACAATTGACGAAAGAATACTTACCCTGCTCGACGATATGGCAGAGACAATGTATAACGCAAACGGTGTTGGTCTTGCGGCACCGCAGATTGGAATTTTAAAGAGGATTGTCGTGATTGATGTCGGCGACGGACTTTTAGAGCTTATTAACCCCGAAATTATAGATTTTGAGGGCAGCATCAAGGATGCCGAGGGATGTCTTAGTGTTCCCGGAAAATGCGGCTATGTTGTCCGTCCTGAGAAGGTTACCGTTGCCGCGCTCGACAGAAACGGCGACAAAATAGTAATTACAGGCGAGGGGATGCTTGCAAAGGCGTTTTGTCACGAAATTGACCACCTCGACGGCATAGTGTTTGTAGACAAGGTTACCGAATATATAGAATTGGAAGATTAATATGAAAATTATGTTTATGGGCACTCCTGAGTTTGCGTGTGTGTCTTTAAGAAAATTAAAAGAGTGCGGCTACGATGTATCGAGCGTTGTAACAACCGAAGATAAGCCTCGAGGCAGGGGACACAAGATGACTCATCCCGATGTTTATCTTGAGGCAGAAAAGCTTGGTATAGAAAGCATTTATCAGCCGATAAATCTAAAAAAAGAAAATTTCGAAGATATTCTTTTGAAAGAAAATCCCGATTTAATAGTTGTTGTTGCATATGGCAAGCTTTTGCCGGAGTATGTAATTCGCTTTCCCGAGTTTGGATGCATAAATGTGCACGGTTCGCTCCTTCCCAAATACAGAGGAGCTGCACCTATCCAGTGGTCTCTTATAAATGGCGACAACGAAACCGGAATCACAACCATGTATATGGACACCGGTCTGGATACGGGCGATATGCTTCTTAAGGATGTGCTGCCTCTTTCTGAGGATGACAACTATGGCACGGTACACGATAAACTTTCTGTTATGGGTGCAAACCTCCTTATTAAAACAATAGAAAATATAGACACAATAGAGAGAGTACCTCAGGGCGAAACCACAACAGAATATGCCCGAATGATTACCAAGGATATGACCGTTATAGATTGGACCAAGGATTCCAAAACAATTTCCAATCTCATAAGAGGACTTACGCCATTTCCTAAGGCTTCCTGCTTAATGAATGGCAAAAATTTAAAAGTTCTTAAGGCAAAGCCTGTGTGCGAAACCACATCCAAACCTTGCGGGACTATAGTGAGAGTTAACGAGGATTCGTTTGATGTTGCGTGCGCAAGTGGCACTGTGCTTAGAATTTATGAAATACAGCCCGAAGCGAAGAAAGCGGTAAGCGTTAAAGAATATCTAAAGGGTAATGACATCAGTATAAATACTGTTTTAAGAGGAAAACAATGAGCATAAATCCCAGAAAACTCGCTGTTCAAATCATATATGATGTGCTGAAAAATAAATCGAATTTGTCAATTGAACTTTCAAAATGCCGAAAAAACTACGACATATCAAATCTTGATATGCGTCTGGTTGTGGAGCTTTCCACAGGTGTTTTGAGAAACCTCGAATATATTGATTACGCCATTTCAAAGGCATCGGATATCAAAATATCAAAGATAGCTCCGTATGTTATGTGTGTACTTAGAACGGGCACATACCAGATTTTGTTCCTTAGTAAAATACCGCCGAGTGCTTCTGTTAACGAGAGCGTTAAAATAATAAAGAATTCGTCTAACCGAAGACTTACTGGATTTGTGAATGCCGTTTTGCGAAAGGTAATTTTAAACGGAAATAGCTTTGACTTGCCAACAGATGAAGTAGAGAAAAACTCGGTACTTTATTCTTGCCCAAAGTGGATAGTAGATATATGGAAGAAGAGCCTTGGTGATGAATATGTAGGTCTTCTTAAGGCTATGAACGCAAAGCCTGACACTATTTTAAGAGCAAATACGCTTAAGACGGACGCTAGCGAGCTTTCCGGTATATTAAATAGCGAAGGCTGGGAATGCACTCCATACGCATCGTTCGTTTTTCCCGATGCAGATTATCTGGTAAGTGCCTCCAAGGTGTCCGACCTGCAGGACAACGATGCATACAGAAATGGGCTCTTTTATGTGCAGGACAGTGCAGGTGCATATGTAGCTGAGGTTCTAAATCCAAAGCCCGGAAGCGTTGTGTTTGATATGTGTGCTTCGCCTGGTGGAAAGACTACGCATCTTGCCGAGAAAATGAAAAACAAGGGTAAAATATACGCTTTTGATGTTTCTGATGCCAAGGTGTCTAAAATACGCGAAAATGCTAAAAGACTCGGGATAGACATTATAGAAGCGAGTGTGTCTGATTCTTCTCTGCCACACAAAGAGTACTTCGGTATGGCAGATTACCTTTTGGTAGATGCTCCGTGCTCCGGATTTGGCATAATACGAAAAAAGCCGGATATCAAATACTTAAGAAATCCGGGCGACAGCGAGCAGCTTAGTAAAATCAGTCTTAGTATTTTAAATGCCAGTGCTCCGTATTTAAAGAGTGGCGGAACAATGGTTTTCTCCACCTGTACTACAGTATATGAAGAAAACGAAGGTGTACTGTTTAAGTTTCTTGAAAGAAATAAGGATTTTAAGTTAAAAAAGATTAACACAAGTAGGGATAATGACGGATACATTACTCTATATCCCCATAAAGATGATTGTGACGGGTTTTTTATAAGTCTTTTGACAAAGGATTAAATTATGGTTAATTTAAAGGATTTTACATTTGAAGAGCTTAAAGACTTTCTTGTAGAGCTTGGCGAAAAGCCGTTCAGGGCAAAACAGATTTTTGCTTGGTTACACAGGGGTGTTGAGTCTTTCGAAGAGATGACGGATATATCCAATTCTCTTAAAGAAAAGCTCTCGTCCGTAAGCTATATAAGTACATTAAAGATTGTAAGAAAGCTTGAATCCTCTCTGGATGAAACAAAAAAATATCTCTTTGAACTTACCGATGGGAATCGTGTAGAAACGGTTGTTATGTACTACAAGCACGGCATTTCTGTATGTATATCCTGTCAGGTTGGGTGCAGGATGGGTTGCAGGTTCTGTGCATCAACTATAGGCGGTCTGGTTCGTTCTCTCACACCGGGCGAAATACTCGACCAGATTATTTTTGCTCAAAAGGATATAGGCGAGAGAATTTCGAATATCGTTATGATGGGAATAGGCGAACCTCTGGATAATTATGATAATGTGATTAAGTTTCTTAAAAATGTAAATGACGAAAACGGAATAAATATTGGCTACAGACACATCTCTCTTTCTACCTGTGGTCTTGTGCCCAATATAAAAAGGCTTATGGAACTTAATTTGCCCATAACACTCAGTGTGTCGCTTCACGCACCAACCGACGAAATAAGAGATACAATTATGCCTGTAAACAAAGCGTATGCAGTAGATGAACTTATAGATTGCGTCAAGAAATATGCAAGACACACGAATCGACGCATAAGCTTTGAATATGCACTCATTGACGGCGTCAATGACAGTGTGGAATGTGCAAAGATTCTTGCAGACAAAATCAAAGGAATGCTTTGCCATGTAAACCTTATTGCTGTAAACAAGGTTAAAGAAAATTCATTTGAAAAACCATCAAAGGAAAAAATTAAAAAATTTATGTCTGTACTGGAACATTCAAATATACCGGTCACCGTCCGTAGAGAACTCGGCAGTGACATAAGTGCTTCATGCGGACAGCTTAGAAGAAAAGAAAGTGAAAAGGAGGCCTAGTAGTGAAGATATCATATGGTACCGATGTGGGTGTTGTAAGAGAAGAAAATCAAGACTCTGTATTTGTGCACAAGTTTTCGGAAACTGAAGGTCTTTTTATTGTTGCAGACGGAATGGGCGGCTACAAAGGTGGAAAGCTGGCAAGCGACAGTGCTGTAAATAGTATTTCCGACTGTGTAATCAAGGACTTTTCTACGGACATGAGTGAGGAGCAAATAAGGGAAATGCTCCAGCTCGCCATAAGGGAAGCAAGCAAAAAAATCTTTGCCATCTCCAAGAAAAAGAAAGATTATTTGGGCATGGGCACAACTGTGGTAGCCTGTGTTGTTTCTAATGGAAAACTTGTAACTGCCAGTGTTGGAGACAGCAGAGTCTATATTTATAGTGGCAAAAATTTAAAACAGATAACAAGAGATCATTCGCTTGTGTATGATTTGGTCTCGCGTGGCATTATTTCCAAGGAGGAAGCTAAGGTGCATCCTCAAAAAAATATGATTACAAGAGCTGTTGGCTCCGAAGAGGATGTTTTAGTAGACACATTTGTTAATGATTTTACAGAAAAAGACATAGTTTTACTGTGCTCTGACGGACTTCACACCATGGTTACAGACAAAAAAATATGTCAGGTCTTGTCTAAAGATGCCGATGATACGGCGGAGAGACTTATTACACTTGCCAACGAAAATGGTGGTAGGGATAACATTACAGTAATTACAGTGAAAAATTCGGATGAGGTGAAATAAATGATAGGCACAGTACTTGATGGAAGATACACTATTTTAGAAGAAGTGGGCATAGGCGGTATGGCATATGTCTATAAAGCGCGTTGTAATGTTTTAAACAGAACAGTTGCCGTAAAGGTGCTTAGAAATGATTTGGAGGGCGGTGAGGAATTTGTAAATCGCTTCAAAGCGGAGGCTCAGGCGGCTGCGTGCCTTGCTCACCCTAATATTGTTGCAGTTTATGATGTAGGCGAGACCGATGGTATGTACTACATTGTTATGGAATACATTGAGGGCACAACTCTTAAGGAATATATAAGACAAAAGGGCAGATTGTCCTCGGAGGAGAGTGCAAGCATCACATCGCAAATCTGCGGTGCGCTTTCCGTTGCACACGAAAAGAACATAATCCACAGGGATATCAAACCACATAACATTATGATTACAGCGGGCAATCTCGTAAAGGTTACAGATTTTGGTATAGCTAGAGCCAGCAATAGCTCGACTATGAGAGTCGGCGACTCTATTTTAGGTTCTGTACATTACATTTCTCCCGAACAGGCAAGAGGCGGCTATATCGATTGCAGAAGTGATATATATTCTCTTGGAATAGTTTTGTACGAAATGCTCACCGGAAAGGTTCCCTTTGAGAGTGAGTCTCCCATAGCAGTTGCTATGAAACACCTTGAAGAAACCCCCGTAAACCCCAGTACTCTTTCTCCCGATGTATCCTTGGAACTTGAGAAAATAGTTCTCAAAGCTATGTCCAAAGAGACCAGAAAGCGTTATCAGACAGTCGATGCACTAAAGAGTGATTTGGATGCACTTATAATATCACTCAAGGCAGAGACAGACACTCCCGAAGAAGACACCGATGAGCCTGATGAGGCAGTTTCTCCTGTGCTGATAGAGGATGATAATGAATATGTGGATGTAGCTGAGGAATTCCAGGATGCTACAGATGATGATGTCGTAGATGAGAATGAAAGCGAAAATTATGACGATGAGGAAGAGTATGTTCCACGCCGTTCTACACTCAATATGATAATTGCCGCTATGCTTATAGCTTTATTGGTAGTAGGCGGAGGCACACTTGGTGCTTTATATCTTATAAATCCTAATGCACCCATATTTATGTTCTTTAAGCATAGCGATGTTGATGTGCCTGATTTTACACAGATTCATTATGACGAAGCTCAAAAGCTTGCTGCTAAATACGGACTCATACTCGAAATTGGTGACAAGCAGCCCGGACCCGAAAAGGAAGGAACTGTTGTCTACCAGAGCATAAACGAGGGAAATTCTGTTAAAAAAGGAACTCATGTTACTGTGCATTTGAGTATGGGATCCGAAAATATAGATACGGCTTCCTACCGTGGAATATCTGCTGATATAATCGACAAATTCAGAGAAAAAGGCTATGCCGTTCAGGTTAAGTACAAGGCAAGTACAGATGTGGATAAGGATAAAATAATAAGCGTCTCCAAAGTTGGAGGAGAATTTGTGTTTACAGTAAGTACGGGAAGTGACGAGATTGATTGCGTTGTTCCGAATCTTTTAAGACTTACAAAGGCAAAGGCAAGACAGCTCCTTGAGGAAAACGGATTGCTTTTAAATGAAAAGGTAACATACATTGAAAGTAACACCGTAGAGCCCGGTCTTGTTGTGGAACAGTCAATTGCTCCCGATGAGAAGGTTCCGCCAAAGACGAAGATATCAGTTATTTTGGCAGAAAAGAAAAATGACGAGGGCGATAAGCCAAATACAAACGACGAAAATGTGCAAACCAAGGAAAAAACCTTCCACTACAGCACCGAGGCACTTTCCGGACCTACGCTAGTGAAAATCGTGGAAAAGACACCCGATGGCAATACAAAGGTTATTTTTGAACAAACGGTTGACCCGTCGAGCCTTGATGAAATCGTTGTAAAGGTTAAGGGAACCGGCATAAATGAATACAGTATTTATCACGGTGGCACATTTACCCTTAAAACACAGATTGACTTTAGTAAATAGACGGTGAGACAATGCAAACAGGAATTATTGTAAAGGGAATCGGCGGATTTTATTATGTAGATACCGGCTCTGAGGTTGTTGAGTGTAAGGCTCAGGGGCACTTTAGAAACCGGAATCTCAGCCCCTGTGTAGGAGACAGGGTACGCATCAACCTGACCGATGAAGGAAAGGGTACAATATGCGAAATATTTGAGCGTACAAACATTTTTATACGACCGCCAGTTTCCAATATAGATTCGCTTATAGTTGTGGCATCGCTCAAAAACCCAAGCCCGGATTTGAAATTTATCGATAAAATGCTTGTAATAGCAAGAGAAAGCGGTGTAGATGTAACTATCTGTTTTAATAAAGCAGATTTGGATGATACCGGTGCTAGAGAAATGCTCGAAATATACAAAGGCGCCGGATGCAAAACCATATGCACCAGCGCAAAACAAGGAGTGGGTATTGAAGATATCCGCGAGGACCTTAGCGGAAAAATTACTGCTTTTTGCGGATTTTCGGGTGTCGGAAAGTCGAGTCTTTTAAATTCTGTAGCAGGTCAGGAGCTTATGCTGACCGGTGAAATCAGTGAACGCTTACGACGAGGCAAACATACAACAAGGCATGTTGAACTTATAAAATACGCAGGCGGCTACATTGTGGACACCCCGGGGTTTAGTATGCTAGATTTCCCCGAAACTGTCTCCAAAGACAATCTGGCAGAATATTTTCCTGAGTTTTTGCCGTATTTGGAAGAGTGCAGATTTAGGGATTGCACACATGTGGCTACATCATCTGTTTGTGCAGTTTGCGAGGCTTGCGAAAGAGGCGAAATACCTCTATCCAGATATGAAAACTACAAGGATTTTTATAGCACATTATCACAGAGGAAGGAATGGAAAAAATGATAAAACTATCCCCGTCACTTTTGTCTTCTGACTATATGAATATGGGTGCAGATGTTAAAGCAATAGAAAGAGCAGGATGCGAGTATGTCCATGTGGATGTTATGGATGGTCATTTTGTTCCAAACATCAACTTTGGTCCGTCGGTTGTGTCTAGCCTAAAGAAAATCACGGATATGGTTCTTGATGTACATCTTATGATATCTGACCCGGAAAAATATGTAGATGCTTTTCTGGATGCAGGAGCAGATATTGTAACTGTGCATATAGAAACCGAATGTGATTTTAATCTTATATCCAAAAAAGTCAGGGAAAGAGGTAAAAAGTTTGCACTTTCCATAAATCCGCCTACAGATGTATCCAAGCTTTTCCCATATGCTGAAATTGTAGATATGTTTCTTGTTATGAGTGTAAATCCTGGCTTTGGTGCTCAGGCATTTATTGAGGAAAGTCTTGATAAAATCCGTATTCTCCGCGAAAAGTATCCCAACACGGATATAGAGGTGGACGGCGGAATAAAGCTTGATAATGTAAAAAAAGTAATTGATGTAGGGGCTAATGTAATTGTGGCGGGTTCGGCTGTTTTTGGTGCAGAGGATGTTGAAGAAAGAGCCCGCATGTTTATAAAGAGGTGCTGTGAGTGAAAAGAGCGGTTGTTTTTGCCGGAGGAACTATAGCGGACTACAGCACACTTCCGCTTACTGTGACGGAGGAAGATTACATTATTTGTGCAGATTGCGGTGCTTTGCACTGTGCGAATATGGGGCTTAAAGCTAATCTTTGGGTTGGAGATTTTGATTCTTGCGATTTTTCTGCCCTAAAGAGTATGCCTTGTGTTTCGGATGCCGAAATAGAAAAACTCAACCCGCAAAAAGATGATACCGATACAGAACACGCTGTTTTCTGCGCTATAGAAAAAGGCTTTTGCCACATACTTCTTATTGGCGGAACAGGAAGTCGTTTTGACCATAGTCTTTCCAATGTTTATCTTATGGAAAAATGCCATGAACTTGGAGCAAGCCTTGTTGTTATTAACGAAAATAACATTATACGATTTCTTGAAGGGGAGAGCATAACTCTTGAAAAGCGTACAATGAAATATGTCTCCATTCTTCCCATGGATAGAGAGATAAGGGTATCGTGCGACGGATTAAAATATCCGCTGGTGGACGAAAAACTGTATAGGGCATCTTCACGAGGAATTAGTAATGAGATTGTATCTAAGAGCGCAAGCATTACTATACACGAGGGGAAAGCCCTTGTAATAGAATCTAGAGATTGAGGTTTAAAAAGTGAAAGAAAACATTTATACAATACCCATAAATGAGGCTTTTACATCTGATTGTGAGTGCCCGATATGCCGTTTTATGAGTGATCAAGAAGAAAACCGAATAGAATATGCCTTGGGTGCAAGTATGATGGAGCCGGACGAAAGAATTGTCTCAAACGAGCTTGGATACTGTCAGCGTCACTCACAAATGATGTATGAAAGCACAAACAAGTTAAGCCATGCGCTTGTTCTGGAAACAAGACTAAAGTACCTTTCCAAAGAACTTCAAGAATACAAAAAGAAGCTTAAGAAACCAAAGAAATTTGGCGGAAAGGATATAGAACTTCTTTCTAACTCACAAACCTGCGTTGTATGCAGGAGACTTGATAAAATCCTTGGGGATTTTGTTTCCAATATGTTTTATATGTACAAAAAGGACGAGGATTTTCAAAAGAGATTTTTTGCGTGCAAGGGATTTTGCCTGCCGCATTTTGAGTATCTTGCAAACTCGGCATATAAGTATCTTGGCTCCGACAAGGGATATGATTTTCTTACTAAGCTATGCAATCTTCAGGAAGAAAATCTTAATAGAGTTACTGAGGATATAGAATGGTTTACAAAGAAATTTGATTACAGATATAAAGATGAGGACTGGAAAAACTCAAAAGATGCTGTTATAAGAGCAAGCCTTAAAATTTCCGGATATATAAAAGAAAAATAATACAGTTATTAATGCATTTAAAAGCTCGCAATCCATTTGGATTGCGAGCTTTCTTAGTACTTTGTGATTTTTATTATTCTCCGTAAGCTTGTTCATCGCATATGATTGTTACATCATCGTGGAGCTTAAGCATAGTTGCAGGACAACTGGTAGTAATTGTTTCGTTTCTGAGTGCGGCAATTGCATCCTTTTTGTTTGCGCCGGATGCGAGAAGGATTATTTTCTTAGCCTTCATAATAGTTCCTATACCCATTGTAAGAGCGGCAGTTGGAACATCTTCTATGTTGTCAAAAAATCTGGAATTAGCTTCAATAGTGTTTTGTGTAAGACCTGTGCGATGTGTCCTCATATGAAGTTCTTCACCAGGCTCATTAAATCCAATGTGACCGTTCTGACCGATACCAAGAATCTGAATATCAACACCTGCAGAAGCTGCAATTCTCTTTTCGTAGTCTTCGCATTCCTTCTTAGCATCCTGTGCTTCGCCGTTGGGAATGTCGGTATTGGCTTTGTCTATGTCTATGTGCGAAAACAGGTTGTCATTCATAAAGTAATCATAGCTCTGGTCATTTGTCTTGTTTATGGGGTAGTACTCATCGAGGTTGAAACTCTTTACATTTTTAAAAGAAATCTCTCCGCTTTCATAAGCCTTTATAAGTTCTTTGTAAAGACCCACAGGGGTTGAGCCTGTTGCAAGACCAAGGATGGTATCTTTCTTCTCTTTTATCTGAGAAATAACGATTTTCGCACCCTCACGGGACATTTCATCATAGTTTTTACATACAATAAACTTCATTTTTGCCTCCTAAATATTTAAAAAATTAAGCATACAAGCCACTTGCTGTCATTTTTGAAATTGCATCTCTTATAAGCGGTAAATCCTCTTTGTATGTAATTCCATACCATTTTTCGTTTGTATCTACTATTTTAAAGTTGTAGCCTAGTTTGTTTATCATTGTATCAACAACACCGGGAATATAGAATTCTTTTTTCGGCTCGTTTATGTTGTCTTTTAGAAAATCCACAAAGAGTTTTTCCGTGATGTCGAATATCTCGGGCTTGAATCCCCAAAAATTCATAGAAACGGTTGTGTCCCCGCTCATATCTGTATCAAAGGGGATATCAGTAACTTCTGTTACGGATTTTAAGTATCCGTTATCGCTCTTGCATACTCCTCTGGAAACTGTTCCGTTTTCAGAAAGGGTATTTCTTAGCTTATATCCTGCCATGCACATTTGTGATTCGTTTACAAGGCAATTGCGAACATCCTTGTAAACAGAAGTTCCGTAGAAATCATCCGCATTTATTACAACAAAGGGATAGTCAATGATGTTTTTGGCAGTAAGTACTGCCTGACCGGTTCCCCAGGGCTTTAATCTGCCGTCCGGGAGCGAAAAACCGCTCGGAAGGTCATCTAAGCTTTGGAAAACATACGAAACATCTGCAATTTTTTCTATTCTTTTGCCGCAAGCTTCGCGAAAATCCTTTTCAATATCCTTTCGTATAACAAAAACAAATTTGTTAAAACCGCCTTTTAGAGCATCCTTTACAGAATAGTCAATAATCATTTCTCCGTTTGGTCCTACGGAAGCCGCCTGCTTGAGACCGCCGAATCGCGAGCCCATGCCGGCTGCCATAATGAGAAGTCCGGTATCCATGTGTTTCCTCCTTATTATTTCCAAGTTTTAAGGTTAATATTATAAAAACTATATGTATTTTTTAACAAAATCTGTTACAATTTTTATGGTTTTTTGTGCTGCCATCGATTTGAAGCTTTCGTAGTCCATAAGTGCATCTCCGCTGGCATTGTCGGATATAGCACGGATTACTCCGAATTTAACGGCGTTTGAGTAGCACACATGACCAATTGCTCCGCCTTCCATTTCGGTGGCAATAGCATCAAATTCATCTTTTATTTGATTCTTTTGGTAGGGTGTGCTTATAAACTGGTCGCCGCTTGCTATTGTGCCTTTTAAAACCACAGTATCTTCGACCTCCAAGGCACATTCCCCAAGAAGTGTGTGCACAGTTTCATCTGCAGGGATTTTTGTAAGATTAAGGTTTGTTATATATCCCTTCGGATCGCCAAAGATTGTGGTGTCAACATCGTGCTGAACCACATTTTCTGCTACGGCTATATCCCCAATAGAGAGTTTATTATGTATTCCGCCTGCAACACCGGTATTTACTATAACATCGGGGGAATATTTGTCTATCATAAGCTGGGTGCAAATAGCGGCACTGACCTTTCCTATACCGCACATTACCACCACAACTTCTTTGCCGTATATTTCACCTTTTGTAAATTCAAAAAAGGAGTGTTTCTCTACTACGGCATCCGACATATATTCCTTGAAGCCGTTTACTTCGATGTCCATAGCGCCTATTATTCCTATCATATTTAAACCTCCCGGAATTTATATAAATATTATAACACCATTTCTCAAAATTTCAATACAAATGTGAAAATTTTGTAAATAGTACTTGTTATAAACAGAAAATATTGGTATAATATATTGGTATTGTTGATTACGAAATTTTGAAAGGATTTTGGTATGAAAAAAATACTCGAAAAGATTATAGGAACATACAGCGAGCGTTCTATAAAAAAGATACAGCCCATTGTGGATAGAATAAACGAACTTGAAGATGAAATAATTAAGCTTTCAGACGATGAGCTTCGTTATAAAACCGAAGAATTTAAAAACCGCCTAAATGACGGCGAAACACTCGACGACATACTGCCCGAGGCTTCTGCTGTTGTGCGTGAGGCTGGCAAGCGTGTTCTCGGTATGCGTCACTTTGATGTTCAGCTCATTGGCGGTATAGTTCTGCATCAGGGCAGAATAGCAGAAATGAAAACCGGTGAAGGTAAGACACTAGTTGCAACTTTGCCGTGCTATCTTAATGCACTTACCGGAAAAGGCGTCCATGTAGTAACCGTAAACGATTATCTTGCCAAGCGAGATAGTGAACAGATGGGCAAGATATATAAATTTTTGGGACTCACAGTAGGTCTCATTGTTCACGAAAAAACCCCTGCAGAGCGAAAGGCTGCCTACGGTGCCGATATCACTTACGGAACATACAACGACTTCGGTTTTGATTATTTAAGAGACAATATGGTTACCTCTATGGACGAAGTTGTGCAGTGCAAAGGACACAATTTTGCCGTAGTCGATGAGGTTGACTCCATACTTATCGATGAAGCCAGAACACCGCTTATTATATCCGGCATGGGAGATAAGTCCACAGAACTTTATGTGGTGGCGGACAGATTTGCAAAGTCATTAAAAGCAAAAAAAGTAGTGGAAAGTGATGATAAAATAATTGATGAGGAGAGCGATGCTGACTATATAATAGACGAAAAGGCACGCACCGCTACACTTACTGAAAAAGGCGTTCAAAAGGCGGAAAGAGCTTTTAATATAGAAAATCTTTCTGACCCTGAGAATATTACCATATCTCATCACATCAATCAGGCAATTAAAGCATATGGTATTATGCATCGTGATACCGATTATGTTCTTGTGGACGGACAGGTAATAATTGTAGACGAAAATACCGGAAGACTTATGCACGGAAGACGCTACAGCGACGGTCTTCATCAGGCAATTGAAGCAAAAGAGGGAGTTAAGATTGCTCATGAGAGTAAGACCTTAGCTACCATAACATTCCAGAACTTCTTCCGTCTTTACAATAAGCTTTCGGGTATGACAGGTACAGCAGAAACCGAGGAAATGGAATTTCAACATATATACAAGTTGGATGTTGTTGTAATCCCTACGAATGAGCCGATGATAAGAATCGACCATCCGGACTGTGTGTACAGAACCGAAAGAGGTAAGTACCTGTCTGTAATAAAGCAAATAAGGGAGTGCTACAGCAAGGGTCAGCCTGTGCTTGTGGGCACAATCACAATAGAAAAATCTGAGATTCTTAGCTCTCTTCTTAAAAAAGAAGGTATACCGCACGAAGTACTCAACGCAAAGCACCACGCCAAAGAAGCCGAAATAGTGGCTCAGGCAGGAAGAAAAGGTGCTGTAACCATAGCCACAAATATGGCAGGCCGAGGAACAGATATAATGCTTGGCGGTAATGCCGAATTTATGGCAAAAAAAGAAATGAAAAAGATGGGCTATGACGATGAGATAATTGCCGAGGCAAACTCGTTTTTCGATACAGACAATCCGGAAATTATCGAAGCTCGTGAAACCTTCAAAAAATACTACGAAAAGTTCAAAAGCGAAATAGCCAAAGAGCGTGAAGAGGTAATAGAAGCAGGCGGATTGTTTATTCTGGGTACAGAACGCCATGAATCAAGGCGAATTGATAATCAGCTCAGAGGACGAAGTGGTCGTCAGGGCGATGTGGGTGAATCTCGTTTCTATATTTCTATGGAAGACGAGCTTATGCGCCTTTTCGGTTCAGACAGACTCTCAGGTATTGTAGCTGCATTAGGACTTAAAGAAGATGAACCCATAGAGCAAAAAATGCTTTCCAATGCTATCGAAAATGCCCAAAAGCGTGTAGAAGGCAGAAACTTCCAGATAAGAAGCCATGTTCTCCAGTATGACGATGTTATGAATGTTCAAAGAGAAACAATATACAAACAGCGTCGCACTGTGCTTGAAGGTCAGGATGTAACAGACTCTATCCTTAAGATGATAGCAGATTTTGTGGAAACCACCGTTGAATCATATACCGGTGCCGAAGATATTCCGGACTACTGGAATTTAAGGGGTCTTATAGAATATGTGGAGCAGGTATATGTTCCCGAGGGCACACTTTCCTATACAAAGGATGATTTGCAGACTCTTACCAAGGCAGATATCAAGTCGACTCTTCTGGATTTGGCATACGCCAAGTACGAAGAAAAGAAACTTGAGCTAGGCGAAGATGCTCTTAAGGAAATTCAGCGTGTCATACTTTTAAGAGTTGTTGACCGCAAGTGGATAGACCACATAGACAATATGGAACAGCTAAAGCAAGGTATTGGTCTTAGGGCATATGCAAATATTGACCCTGTAATTGCATACAAAAACGAAGGTTACAGTATGTATGAGGAAATGCTTGGTTCCATTGGCGAAGATGTAATAAAACTCATTTTCAATGTAAGGGTAGAAACAAGGCTTGAACCTAACCCCGAGCAGGTAAGAATGAGTCAAAACAGGGGAGATAGTTCTTCCTCGCAATCCGCACCCGTCCGCAAAGGACAAAAGGTTGGCAGAAATGATTTGTGCCCATGCGGAAGCGGTCTTAAATACAAAAAATGCTGCGGCAAATAATCGCAGTAACTATATAAAAGAGGTGATACTTTTTGCTGCAATATGATGAATTAAAATTAGAGCTTAGCTCAATGGAAGCTGGCATAAAAGAACTGAGGGATTCACTTTGACATCGCAGGTACAATAGCTAAAATTGATGACCTCGAAAAGCAAAGTTCATCCGAAGGCTTCTGGGATGATATGGAAAACAGCCAGAAGGTCCTTCAAAAAATGAAAGGCTTAAAATCAAAGGTTGAAAAATACGAAAATCTTGCTACAACCTACGATGATACTCTTGTCCTAATAGATATGGCAAATCTTGAGGATGACGATTCCTATGTTGATGAGATAACTCAGACAATCAAAACTCTGCAAGCTAATCTGGAACAGATGACTCTGGAAACACTGCTTTCGGGCGAATATGACAAAAACAATGCCATAATCACTCTTCATTCCGGTGCAGGCGGTACTGAGGCACAGGATTGGGTTTCAATGCTGCTTAGAATGTACACAAGGTGGGCAGAAAGAAGAAACTTCTCGGTAGAGACTCTTGATTTTCTTCCCGGTGATGAAGCCGGCGTAAAGAGTGCTTCTATTCTTGTCAGCGGAGAAAATGCCTACGGCTATCTCAAGAGCGAAAAGGGTGTTCACAGACTTGTTCGAATATCTCCCTTTGATGCTGCCGGAAGAAGACACACATCGTTTGGCAGTGTGGAAGTTATGCCAGAATTTAACGATGATGTGCAAATAGATATCCGTGCCGAAGACCTTAGAGTAGACACATACAGAGCAAGCGGTGCCGGCGGTCAGCATGTAAATAAAACTGATTCTGCAATCCGAATTACTCACATTCCCACAGGTGTTGTTGTTTCGTGCCAGACGGAAAGGTCACAGCACAAAAACCGCGACACTGCTATGAAAATGCTCAAATCCAAGCTTATGGAAATAAAAGAGCGTGAAAACAAGGAAAAAATTGAGGATATTAAGGGTGTAGAAAAGGAAATAGGATGGGGCAGCCAGATACGAAGCTATGTATTCCATCCGTACAATCTTGTTAAAGACCACAGAACAAGCTACGAAATGGGTAACATCGGTGCCGTTATGGATGGCGATCTGGATGGTTTCATAAACGAGTACTTAAAGCAGGCTAATCTTGGAACATTAAACTTAAAATAAAAAACGACGCTTATGATGTGACCCCAAAAAGTTAGACTTATTATAGCGTAGTAGTTTTATGACTGCTACGCTATTTTTATGCAGCCAAGGTGTTGAGCCGATACTGAACCGGACTCATCCACCCAAGTTTCTCTTTAATTCTTTTCTCGTTATAATATTTTATATACCTTTCAATGGCTTCTCTAAGTTGGTCGAAACTATAGTAAGTAGTTCCATAATACATTTCTTGTTTTAGTATTCCAAAGAAGTTTTCCATCACAGAGTTATCGTAACAATTACCTTTGCGAGACATACTTTGAAAAATTCGGTTTTCTTTTAGTGCGAACGAATATGAATTCATTTGATATGCCCAACCTCTGTCTGAGTGAAATGTTCTTCTAAACGGGCAATCAGAGGTTATTTCTATTGCTTTCTTTTGAGCAGATAATATCCCGATGGCTGATGGTGTTTGGCTTATACTGTAGCTTAAAACCTCTCCATTGAACATATCGAGAAATGGATCTAAGTACAATTTCTTAATTACCATTCTGCCTTTATTATCTATCTCATAATACTTAAACTCAGTGGTATCAGTAGTTATCTTTTGATGCGGTACAGATGTATTAAATCGTCTATTAATTCTATTTGGTACTATTTTGCCAACATTACCCTTATATGAACTATATCTGCGGCTTTTGCGAGTAAATGATGTGACTTGAAAACCTAATTTTTGCATAATTCTTTGAACTTTCTTTTTGTTAACGAAAATATTTCTGTTTCGTAATTCTCTATATACTCGTCTGTAACCGTAATCCTTGTTTTCTGCGTGGATTTTGGTAATTTCATCCTCTAAATTTTTATCGGGATTTTCTCTATCAAATCGCTTTTGCCAATACATATATGTTGCCTTTGGAAAACCAACTACTGCGAGAATGTCTTTCAATTTAAACTGTCCTCGGAGACTGTGGACGATTCTCGCTGTTTTTTCAGAAGAGCTTCCTCCTCTAAACGCAGTCTCCTCAATTCTTTTAAATATGCATTCTCTATTCTGAGTTTAAGTAATTCACCTTCAAGTTCTTTGATGTGTTCAGCACTTGTGTCCACTGGCTTTTCTTCAGTAGCTTTAGAGATTTTCTTAATTTCACTTATAT
>JAZNFW010000111.1:0-25352 GCA_045576175.1 Clostridia bacterium
TGTTTTGTTATAATTCACAAAAAAAATATTGAATATAGTGTAAATTGCACATACAAAAAAGAAAAAATATATGTTATAATATATCTATCTATACCATTTAGGAGGTTTTTATGGAAAAAACGCAAAATGCCAAAGAGCCAACCCTCGCCGAGCTGAGGGACAAGGCTAAAGAGCTCGGCATCAAATCTGTATCCAAGCTTAAAAAAAGCGAGCTCAGTCTCCTTGTAGAAAAAGCTCTTAAAAGCATTTCATCCGACACAAAAGAAAACCCCGATAATTTAAATTCCACTAAGGCTCCTTCTGCCATGCAAACTCCAAAAAACGAAAATCAAAATAATACCACCGAGGTTATGGGCATACTTGATATCCACGCCGACGGATTCGGTTTCCTTCGTGGAGACAACTATCTTACCTGCCCCGATGATGTGTATGTGTCGCCCACACAGATAAGAAGGTTTAATTTAAAAACAGGCGATTATATATACGGCATAGCAAGACCCGCAGGGGAAAATGAGCGTTTTGATGCACTTATATATGTCAAGACCGTAAACGGAGACGGCATAGACAAGGTGCTAAAGCGAAAAGCCTTTGAATATCTCACACCCGTTTATCCCAGCGAGAGACTAAGGCTGGAAAATGATTCAAACGATTTTTCCGTGCGTCTTATAGACATTATTGCACCAATCGGCAAGGGTCAGCGAGGCATAATTGTGGCACCGCCAAAGGCAGGCAAGACCACTCTTTTAAAAAGCATAGCCAACAGCATAAGCAAAAATAACCCCGAGGTTAATCTTATAGTATTGCTTGTGGACGAAAGACCCGAAGAGGTTACCGATATGAAACGCAGTATAAAAGGCGAGGTTATTTACTCCACCTTTGATGAGCTTCCCGAACATCACGTAAAGGTTGCGGAAATGGTGCTCGAAAGAGGTATGCGTCTTGTGGAGCACGGCAAGGATGTTGTAATACTTTTAGACAGCATAACAAGGCTTGCAAGGGCGTACAACCTTACTGTTCCCCCTTCGGGAAAGACTCTTTCGGGTGGTATAGACCCCTCGGCACTGCATAAGCCCAAAAAGTTCTTTGGTGCAGCCAGAAATATAGAAAACGGCGGAAGCCTTACCATACTTGCTACCGCACTTACCGAGACGGGAAGCCGTATGGACGATGTTATATTCGAAGAATTCAAGGGCACGGGAAATATGGAGGTGCATCTTGACAGGCGTCTTAGCGAAAGAAGAATTTTTCCTGCTATAGACATATACAAGTCGGGCACAAGAAAAGATGAGCTCATACTCTCGCCCGAGGAGAGAGACTGTGCCTGGGCTGTAAGACGCTCTGTAAATGCAAATCCTCAGGAGGTTACGGAAAATATAATTTCCGCAATCGTCCGCACAAAAAATAACAGAGAATTTATACAAAGATTTAAAAAACAAAGGTGATTAAAATGCCAAAAACAAAGAAAACGAATAATTCTGTACGCAAAACCGCAAAGACAAAAAAATCAAATGCAAGAACCGCCGAGATAGTATCCATCTGTCTTGCGGCACTGTCTCTTATACTCATTGTGTGTACCTATACAAAGAGTGCAGGACGGCTGGGAGAGGCAGTTTCCATGGCTATGAGAGGACTTTTTGGTATAGGTGCATACATATTGCCGCTTATAATAATTGCGGTGGTTATACACTATTTTGCTTCGACATCAAATGAAAAGAAAAAGAAATACATCCTTTCTGGTGTAGCCCTTGTAGATGTGGCAGCTATCTGCCATATGCTTTTTGCACGAGACATAGGCTTTGAAGCCATATACAAGCACAATCTTGAGCATCTTGGCGGCGGAATTGTGGGAGCAATAATAGCAAAGCCCCTACAGGCACTTATGGCAAATGCCTGCACTAATGTAGTTCTTTGGGCAGTTTTTGCAATTATGCTCGTTCTTATATTCGATATATCCTTTGTACAGCTTATAGGTGCACTTTTTGGAAAAATTGCTTCATCTGTAAGAAGTGCCAAGGATGAAATGGCAAACAGTCAAAAAACTCCTGCTGTTAAGAAAAGCACACCCGCAAAAGATGAAATACCCCTTCCCGAACCGCCACCCGAAAATGCACCTTGGGAGCCTGAGGTTCCTGTAGACATAGGCGAGATGGAAATAAATATATACAACGAAAGACCCCAGGAAAGAAGAGAAGATATAACCGAGGACGAAAAGAAAAATCTTCACGCCGAAATAGAAAGCGAGATTGCCGAGGGAACAGAGCCTCTGGTGTATAGCTATCCCTCATTGGATTTACTTACTGCACCCGATGATGCGTCTGCCACCGAGGATATGGGCAGAGAGCTTAAGGAAAATGCCGTAAAGCTTGTGGAAACCCTAAGGAGCTTCCATGTGGATGCACAGGTTGTGGAAATAAGCTGCGGCCCCACAGTTACAAGATACGAGGTAAAGCCTGCACCGGGAGTAAAGGTGAGCCAGATAACCAATCTTTCCAAGGATATTGCCCTAAAGCTTGCAGCCAAGGGCGGTGTTATGATAGCACCTGTTCCGGGCAAGTCAACAATAGGTATAGAGATTGCAAATGCAAATCCCAGTGTTGTAACCTTGCGTGAGGTTCTGGAGAGCGAGGAATTTGTGAATCACAAATCAAAGCTTGCAGTTGCACTGGGTAAGGATATAAGCGGAAAGCCTGTGATTATGGATATTGCCAAGATGCCCCATCTTCTTATTGCAGGTGCCACGGGGGCAGGTAAGAGTGTTTGCATAAACACACTCATCCTAAGCCTTATGTACAAGGCGGACCCCAACGAAGTTAAGTTTGTAATGATAGACCCCAAGCAGGTTGAACTTGGCGTGTACAACGGCATACCGCATCTTCTTATCCCCGTGGTAAAGGATGCAAAAAAGGCAACAGGTGCTCTCTCCTGGGCAGTTCAGGAAATGACCGAAAGATATTCCACATTCGAAAAGCACAATGTACGAAACATTCAGGGTTACAACGAGCTTATGGAAGCAGACGGTACGCCTGAAGCAAAGCTTCCGTCAATTGTGATTATAATAGACGAGTTTGCTGACCTTATGATGGTAGCTCCCGGCGATGTGGAAAACTATGTGTGCCGTATAGCTCAGCTTGCCAGAGCCGCTGGTATGCACCTTGTAATTGCAACCCAGAGACCTGTAGTTAAGTTTATTACAGGTAATATAAAGGCAAATGTGCCAAGCCGTATATCCTTTATGGTGGCAAGTGCAAAGGACTCTATGACGATACTTGATATGGGCGGTGCAGAAAAGCTCGTGGGCAAGGGCGATATGCTCTATATGCCCGTTGGCGAAACCAAACCTTCCAGAATGCAGTGTGCCTTTGTTTCCGATGGCGATGTAAAGAAGGTTGTAGAGGCGGTTACAGAAAACTGCGAGGCTGTGTATGACCCCGATGTAATAGAAAAACTCGAAAAGGAAGAGGAATACAATCCCGACGGACCCGATTCGGGCGATGCGGATGAGCTTCTTCCCGAGGCAATAGAAATGGCGGTGGACAACGGACAGATATCCACCTCGCTTCTGCAGAGACGCTTCCGCATAGGCTACAACAGAGCAGGAAGCATCATAGACCAGATGGAAGCAAGAGGTATTATATCAGGACTTGACGGAAACCGTCCCAGACAGGTGCTCATTACAAGAGAACAATATAACGAAATGCTTATGAAATAATGCATCCAAAGAGGTAGATATGTCAAACAAAGGTTTTCTCCCAGTATGCAGGGAGGATATGGACAAATTAAATATAGACACGCTCGATTTTGTGTATGTGTCGGGAGACGCATATGTAGACCACCCGAGCTTTGGACACGCCATAATAACAAGAGTTCTGGAAAATGCAGGCTACAGCGTGGGCATAATAGCTCAGCCTGACTGGAAGAGCTTTGACGATTTTAAAAAGCTCGGAAAACCAAGATATGCATTCCTTGTATCAGCAGGAAACATTGACTCTATGGTAAACCGCTACACCGTAAACAAAAAGGTGCGTTCAGATGATTCGTATTCTCCGGGCGGCAAAGGGGGCCTGCGACCCGACAGAGCTACCATAGTCTATTGCAACAAAATCCGCGAGGCATATCCGCAGGTTCCAATCATTATAGGCGGAATAGAGGCAAGCCTCAGGCGTTTTGCTCACTACGACTACTGGGACAACAAGGTGCGTCGCTCCATTCTTTTGGACACGAGGGCAAATGTGCTTATCTACGGCATGGGCGAAAAAGCCATTGTGGAGCTTGCCGATGCCATGAAGGAGGGCAAAGCCCTTTCCGATACCAATGTGGATGGCTGCTGCTATGTGCGTAAAAACTTGGATATCGTGGGCGATTATATAGAAATCCCGTCCTGCGAGGATGTAACAAGCAGCAAAAAGGACTATGCCGTGGCAACAAAAATGCAGTTCGACGGTCAGGACCCTATTCGCTCAAAACCGCTTGTGCAGAAGCACTACGACAGATACCTAGTGCAGAACAAGCCCATGATGCCACTTGGCACCAAGGAGCTTGACGCCGTGTACGCACTTCCCTATATGCGCACATGGCACCCCATGTACGACAAGGACGGCGGTGTGCCTGCAATAGAAGAGGTAAAGTTCAGCATTACAAACACCCGCGGTTGCTACGGACAGTGCAATTTCTGTGCACTTACATTCCATCAGGGAAGAATAGTTCAGTCAAGAAGTGAAAAGTCCGTAATTAATGAAGCCAAAAAAATGGTTTGGGACAGCGATTTTAAAGGCTATATTCACGATGTCGGCGGACCTACTGCCAATTTCTACGGACCCGGTTGTGACAAACAGATGGAAAAGGGCACCTGCAAGGACAAAAGATGTCTTTACCCCAAGGTGTGTACAAATCTTAATGTGAGCCACAAAAAATACTTGGAGCTTCTTAGAAAATTGAGGCAGATAAACGGAATAAAGAAGGTTTTTGTGCGTTCGGGAATACGCTACGATTACCTAATAGCAGACAAAGATGATACCTTCTTTAAAGAGCTTGTGGAGCATCATGTGTCCGGTCAGCTCAAGGTAGCACCCGAGCATATATCCGACAATGTATTAAGGTATATGGGCAAGCCCGGAAGAAAGGTTTATGATAAGTTTTCCGACAAGTTCTACGCCATAAACGAAAAGCTTGGCAAAAAGCAGTTTCTTGTGCCGTATCTTATGTCCAGCCACCCGGGAAGCACACTCTCCGATGCGATAGAGCTGGCACTTTATATAAAAAAGCACAATCTCCATCCCGAACAGGTGCAGGATTTTTATCCCACGCCTTTTACGGTTTCCACCTGTATGTTCTACACGGGGCTTAATCCCTTTACAATGGAAGAGGTTTATGTTCCAAGAGATATGGAGGAAAAGAGGATGCAGAGGGCACTACTTCAGTTCCGAGTGCCAGATAATATACCGCTTGTAATAAAAGCACTTAAAAAAGCAGGGCGCGACGACCTTATAGGTTATGGACCCGAGTGTCTTGTACGCCCTATAACAACTCACACAGGAGGAAGAAAAAATGTATCAGATTTTAGACGGAAAGAAAGTTTCACAAAAGGTAAAGGACAGCTTAAAGGAAAAGGTAACCGAGCTAAAGGCAAACGGAATTGAGCCTTCGCTTGCAGTTATAATAGTAGGAAACGACAGTGCATCCAGAGTGTATGTAAACAACAAGAAAAAGGCGTGCGAATATATAGGAATACGCTCGGAGGAATATGCACTTCCCTTCGATACAACACAGGACGAGCTTTTGGCTCTTATAAATGAATTAAACTCAAGAGAGGATATAAACGGAATTTTGTGCCAGCTTCCTCTTCCAAAACACATAAACGAAGAAACCATTTTAAATTCCATAGCTGTAGAAAAGGATGTGGATGCTTTCCACCCTGTGAATGTAGGGAAAATAATGATAGGAAACTTTGATTTTCTTCCTTGTACACCTGCAGGCGTTATGGAACTTTTGGACGATGCAGGCATAGAACTTGCCGGCAAGGAATGTGTTGTTATAGGCAGAAGCAACATTGTAGGTAGGCCTCAGGCTATGCTTCTTTTACACAAAAATGCTACTGTTACAATATGCCACTCACGCACAAAGGATTTAAAAGAGGTTTGCAAAAGGGCAGATGTTCTTGTGGTTGCAGTGGGCAGAGCTAAGATGGTGGATGCAAGCTACATTAAAGACGGTGCCGTTGTAATAGATGTGGGTATGGACCGCGATGAAAACGGCAAGCTCTGCGGCGATGTGGACTTTGAGTCCGCTTCCAAAAAGGCAAGCTACATCACGCCTGTTCCCGGCGGAGTAGGACCTATGACTATTGCTACTCTTATGAAGAATGCTGTAACTGCAGCAATAAGACAAAACGAGAAAAACTAAAAAAATTCAGTTGACATATTAATTAAATTATTATAAAATAAAGAATGGAATATGTTGAGGAAGTATGCACTCAATTTTACGACTTTTTCATTGTTTGTATACATATTCACATACACCTTGTATGTTTTGAGATTAATTTGGCAGTAAAAATATAGAGAAAAGGAGGTTAAACAGTTCTTTATGATAACGGTAACAACTATCGTTTCTGCAATTGTGGCTCTTTTACTTGGCTTTGTAGTAGGCTTTGTTTTTAGAAGACAGATTGCAGAAAGTAAAATAGGCGGAGCTGAAAACAAGGCTAAAGAGATTATTGACGAGGCCAACAAAACAGCAGAAACCAAGAAAAAAGAAGCACTGCTCGAAGCTAAGGACGAAATCCACAAGAGCAGAACAGAGTTTGAAAGAGAAATCAAGGATAGAAGAAGCGAGATGAACCGTCAGGAAAGACGAGTTCAGCAAAAGGAAGAATCGCTTGATAAGAAAGCAGATACCCTTGAAAAGAAAGACGAATTATTAAATAAGAAAATTAAAGAAGTTGATGTACTTAAGGAAGAAACATTAAAGGTAAAGAATGCCCAGCTCGAAATACTGGAGAGAATATCCGGTCTTTCTGTGGAAGAGGCAAAATCTTACCTTCTTAAGAACATAGAATCCGAAGTAAGACATGAAGCTGCGATTATGATAAAAGATATTGAGTCGCAGGCTAAAGAAGAAGCAGACAAAAAGGCAAAAGCTATCATCAGTACAGCAATACAGAAATGTGCGGCTGACCATGTGGCAGAAGCTACTGTGTCTGTTGTGGCTCTTCCCAACGATGAAATGAAGGGAAGAATTATCGGTAGAGAAGGCCGAAACATTCGTGCACTCGAAACTGCTACCGGTATAGATTTGATTATCGATGATACTCCCGAAGCAGTAGTTCTTTCGGGATTTGACCCAGTAAGAAGAGAAATAGCCCGAATGGCGCTTGAAAAGCTCATTCAGGACGGCAGAATTCACCCTGCAAGAATAGAAGAAACTGTTGAAAAGGCACGAAAAGAAATCGATGCTATAATCAAGCAGGAGGGTGAGCAGGCAACATTTGATACAGGTGTTCACGGACTCCATCCCGAGCTTATAAAGTTTTTGGGAAGAATGAAGTACCGTACAAGCTACGGACAGAATGTACTTAAGCACTCCACTGAGGTGGCTAACCTTGCAGGTATTATGGCAGGTGAGCTCGGTGCAGATGTTAAGCTTGCAAAGAGAGCAGGTCTTCTTCACGACCTGGGCAAATCTGTTGACCACGAAATAGAAGGCTCGCATGTAGATATAGGTGTGGATATCGCCAAGAAATATCAGGAATCCCCCGAGGTTATACATGCAATTGCAGCACACCACGGCGATGTGGAGGCTACAACAATTATTGCTTGCATAGTACAGGCTTGCGATGCTATAAGTGCGGCAAGACCCGGCGCAAGAAGAGAAAATCTCGAAACATACATCAAGAGGCTTGAAAAGCTCGAAGAGCTTGCAGATTCCTTCCCCGGAGTTGAAAAGTCTTTTGCAATCCAGGCGGGCAGAGAAATCAGAATTATGGTTAAGCCCGACGCAGTTAAAGATGAAGAAACAGTATTGCTTGCTCGCGATATTGTTAAGAAGATAGAAAGTGAGCTTGAATATCCCGGACAGATTAAGGTAAATGTAATAAGGGAAACACGCTCGGTAGATTACGCAAAATAATTGGAAAGACGGGCAACACAAAAAGTTGCCCGTTTTTTATCTTTAGAAAGGAGGAGAGTCCTATATGAAAATTTTATTAATCGGCGATATATTCGGCGAGTGCGGAATGAATTATATAAAGTATGCACTCCCCGGCATAATAGAAAAGACGGGTGCAGATGTTGTAATAGCAAATGCGGAAAATGCCACAGGAGGCAACGGACTTTCCTACGAGGATTACGATACACTTATGGATATCGGGGTGGATGTTGTCACTATGGGCAACCACACCTTTGGCAGAAAAGATATATTTAGGATTTTTGAAAATGAGCACAATATCATACGCCCCATAAATTACCCTGAGGGTACAAAGGGTGAGGGCAGTGTGATTATAAATAGAAACGGCAAGAAAATTGCAGTTGTAAACGCTATGGGCAGAGTAAATGTAATGAATATCGACTGTCCATTCAGAGCTTGCCAAAAGGAAATAGAAAAGCTCAAAGACGATGCAGATATAATCCTTGTGGATTTTCACGCAGATGCCACAAGCGAAAAGAGGGCGATGGGGTTCTTTTTGGATGGCTCTGTTACCTGTGTGTTCGGCACGCATACCCATGTGCAGACTGCAGATAACCAGATACTTCCAAAGGGCACCGCATATATAACGGACATAGGTATGACAGGCGCTATAGACAGTGTGCTTGGTGTGGAAAAAGAGGTTATAATAGACAGATTTTTATCTGCCATGCCACAGAGGTTTGAGCACGCAGACTCCAAGGCGATGCTCTGCGGAGCACTTCTTACTGTTGATGATGCCACCTCAAAGGCGGTAGCTATAGAGCTTGTTTGCGAAAGAGAGTAGATTGGTATGAGCAAAACAAAACGAATACTTGTTTTAATTGTTGCACTGTGCCTGCTTCTTGCGGGCTGTTCCGGTACAAAGAACGGGAGCGATGCCCACGGAACCAGCAACCCCAAGGAAAAGGGGACACTTAATTTAAGTTCATATACTCCCGATACATTAAATCCTCTTGTAACTGAGTATTCCTGCGTAAGAGATTTTTTGTATCTGGCATATGAGGGCCTTTTTATAGTAAACGAGGACCTTAGTGTAACGGGAGTGCTTGCAGAGAGCTACAGTGCGAGCGATGACAACAAAACCTACACAATAAAACTAAAAAAAGGTGTAAAGTTTCACGACGAAAGTGCATTTACTGCAGATGATGTTGTGGCAACGCTGGATTATATAAGGCTTTATTCGCCATTTTATAAGGACAACATATTAGGTGTGTCATCCTACAAAGCTCTGGGCAAGTATGAGGTAGAAATAAATCTTTCTTCCCCCAAGGCAAATTTTGCTTCTAATCTCGATTTTCCCATACTTCCGTCAGGCATAAAGCCATATGAATTCACATCCAAGGACTTTGCCATTAACGGAACAGGCAGATATAAATATTTAAAAACCAATCCGTATGTGAGCATAGTTCTTACCAAAAACACTTCGTGGCACAAGAAGGACAATGTGTACATCCCCGAGGTTATGGTACGCTTTGTAAACGATAATGATGCCATGCTCCACGCCTTTGATTCGGGCGAAACGGACATGATAACCACAGAAAGAGCAAGGTGGGGAGAGTTCTCCTACACAGGCAACTTTAAGACATACGAAATTACTACAAATAAGTATGTATATATAGGCATAAACACACAGAACTCCGTCTTTTCGGACCTTAAGGCGAGAAGAAGTCTTAAATCATTAATAGACAGTGATGATATCGTGGACACAGTAATGTTCTCCCACGCACTAAAGGCAGATACTCCCATAAGCTCCAAAGCGTATTTCTACAGAAGCGACAAATCCAAAAATAAGGATACAGACACCGCATATTTAGCATCAAAGGGCGCCTTAAAGCTATATATCCTCTTTAACGAGGAGGACAAAACAAAACGCTCCGTAGCCGAGTATGTTCAAAGAAAGCTCTCCGAAATCGGCATAGATGCACAACTTTCTGCGGTGGATTATGACACCTATGTGTCCAAAGTGAGTACGGGCGACTACCACCTGTACATAGGAAAGGTGGATGTACAAAGAGACTGTGATATAGGCTTTATGTTCGACACAGTCATAAATACAGCCCCCAATCAAAGCTCAGATGTAATTGAAATCACCGAGGCAGACCACACTGTTATAAACACATCTGATATATGCGATTTTTCCGATGGCAAGCTAAATGACATTGTGAAGAACTTAAACAGTTCCAAGGATGAGGATTCGCTCAAGATTGCATACAACAATTTAAGGCTTTTCTATGAGGAAAACATTCCTCAGATTCCTCTCTCTCACCTTAATGATGCCCTTTTTGTAAACGGCAGAATAAAGGGAGCGGTAAAGGTAAATCTTACAAACTTTTATGCCGATATAGGCGGGATATATATTGAATAGAAATGAGTTCGAACGAAAAGCACAAGGCAAGGAGAAAATAGCAAAAATCCCGTTACTCACAGGCTAGTGAGTAACGGGATTTTGTTGTGTGTATTAAGTAAAAAGCAAGGCCTAGCCTATTGTATATCTAACTTTCCAGAAGCCAATCGATCACATTTATCTGCTTTATGCCCTCGTAATTTGCTCCGCTACCGATATCATCAAGAGTGAGCAGAGTCTTAGGATAATTATCTTTTATTTCCTGAAGTGGCGACAATTCCCTCTCTAAAGTTTTTTCATCAAGCACACTTGCGCAAACCTGATAGTATTCAATCTCATTCATATTGGTGGTAACAAAGTCTACCTTTTTTTCAGCTATCTTACCGATGTTAACCCGATTTTTTCTTCTTAATAGTTCAAGATAAACCACATTTTCAAGAAGATGCCCCAAATCTTTTGCTGACTGGCTTATGATATGATTTCTGATACCGCTGTCTACAAAGTAATATTTGCCCAGAGTCTTTAAGAATTGTCTGCCTTTAATATCATATCTTGCAACATTGTACAGGATATAACTGTCTGTCAATGCTCTTAAATATGCTTCTACTGTATTTGGAGAAATTTTCCTTCCGCTTGATACAAGAGTGTCGCTGATTTTTTTTGTCGAAACAGGACTTCCTATACTGGATGCAACAGTTTTTAAGATGTTTTCCAATACAGATACATCGTTTATTTTTTCTCTTGTTGCAACATCCTTTAACAAAATTGTATTGTATATACCTTCGATGTACTGATTTATAATTTTCTCATCATTTTCGAGATATGCAACATAAGGAAATGAGCCATATCTTAAGTATCTGTCAAATATTTCTCTTTTACTTTTGCCGCTATCTTTTGTGGCTTCATAATATTCTTTAAAAGAAAAGGGGAGCATATCAATTTGAATATATCTTCCGGAAAGAAGAGTTGCAAGCTCTCCTGACAGCAAATAAGCATTTGATCCTGTAATATAAACATCGCAGTTTTTCTTTATGAAAAGGCTGTCAACTGCTTTTTCAAATTCGCTGCATTTTTGAACTTCATCAATAAAGATGTAGTTTTTTTTGTCGGGGGAAAGTTTTGAAGTTATATAGTTGTATAACGCCTTATAATCAAGCAAATCGGAATTTTCAATTTCTTCCAGATTAACGGATATAATCCGGCTTTCATCCACGCCGATTTGTTTTAAATGGTCAATATACAGCTCAAACAGGGTGGATTTGCCGCATCTTCTTACTCCGGTAATAACCTTTATTACCTGTTTATCTTTTAGCGCCATTAAATTATCTAAATATTCTCTTCGCGCAATCATTTTATGCACCTCGCTTCCTTGAGGTAATATTAATATAAAAAACTAAAATTGTCAATAGTTTTTTCTCGTTTGAGAAAAAACTTTAAAATTCGACAAGTTTTTTCCAAACTTTGTATAAAAAGAAGCATATCGCTCCTTCACTGCGATATGCTTGCCTTTTCTGATTTTCTATCGGATTTTTAAAACAGACTGGTCTGCTCACTATCCTTGTTATCCTCATCCTTAAGGTAGTAGCCTGCGGCGGGGATGCTCCTTGCTCTGTAGTAGTCAGGATTTGTAAGGTTGGCATCAGAAAGAAGAAGAGCTTTTTTAAGCACGCTCTTTTTCTTTAAATTCATCACAATTACCCCTTGAGTATCTCTTGTGGTTTTCTCGGGAATCTGCGAGGTATTAAACACCACAACCTTATCCAGATTTGTAAACAGGGCAACATCTGCATCTTCCATAGTAAATATAACATCTACCAGAGGGAACTTTTTGCAGTAGGCGTTTATAAGCTTCTTTCTGTTTGTTTTGGTTTCGTAGCAGGAGAGGGGGATTTTGGCACCTCTTCCGTTTTCAAATATGTACAAAAGATTTCCTTTGTAATCAGATGTGGGTACGGCGTACACTATTTTTTCGCCCGGCTCCATTTCCAAAATATTTGGCAGGAAGTGTCCCCATTCGCTTGCCTTGCAGTCGGGGATGTCGTAGAGCTTTGTCTTGTACACATTCTGTCTGTCGCTTACAAGCACAAGGTCGCTTGCATTTGTGGAATCCCACTCGCATACAATATACGAGTCTTCCTTTAGCTTCTGTGCACCGCTGGAGCGCAGAGATACATGCGAAATCTTTTTAAGATAATTGTCGGATGTAAGAAATACCCTTAAGTTGTAGTTGTCTATTATTTCGCTTGCATCGAGTGTTTGTATTTCATCCTCGTTTATTATATCGGTTTTTCTGTCTTTTCCGTATTTTTTGCTTATTTCCTTAAGCTCGGATATGATAATCTTTTTAACTTCCTTGGGGTCTTTTACTATTTTGTCTAATCTATCCAGTTCGCTATTTAAATCATCTATGTCGCCGATGCGGTTTATTATGTATTCCTTGTTTAAGTTTCTAAGTTTGATGTCTGCAACATATTCCGCCTGAATTTCGTCTATGTCAAAGCCTCTCATAAGATTTGGAACTACATCTTCGTCTCTTTCGGCTTTGCGGACGATTTCTATAGCCTTGTCTATATCCAAAAGGATTTTCTTAAGACCTTCCAGAAGGTGCAATTTGTGTGTTAGCTTGTTTATATCGTATTTGGTTTTTCGTACTATGCAGTTTGTGCGAAACTCACTCCACTTACAAAGTATTTCACGAATTCCCATAACCTTTGGCACATTACCGTCTAATATGTTGAAGTTACAGCTGAAGCTGTCTTCAAGTGTTGTCATCTTAAAGAGCTTTTGCATAAGTGCGTCGGCATCGATATTCTTTTTGACATCAAGTGTTATCTTAAGACCGCTTAAATCCGTTTCATCTCTAAGGTCATTTATCTCGCGGATTTTGTTTGCCTTTATAAGCTCTACTATTTTGTCTATTATAGCTTCGCAGGTGGTGGTGTAGGGGATCTCAAAGATTTCTATAAATCCGTTTTTCTTGTCGTGTCTCCACTTGCTTCGTATCTTAAAGCTTCCTCTTCCTGTTTCATATATATTGGAAAGAGCCTCTTTGTTATATATAAGCTCGCCGCCCGTTGTAAAATCGGGGGCAATAAGGGTTTCCATAAGGTCGCAGTTTGGATTTTTTAAGTAGGCGATGGTAGTGTCGCACACTTCCTTTAGGTTAAATGAGCAGACGCAGTTTGCCATACCTACGGCAATACCCTGATTGGGATTTACCAAAATGTTTGGAAATGTTACGGGAAGAAGCACAGGCTCTTTTATAGTTCCGTCATAGTTGTCGGTAAAATCCACTGTGTTTTTGTCTATGTCCTTAAAAAGCTCCTTGCTTATTTCGTCGAGCTTTACCTCGGTGTAACGGGAAGCTGCATATGCCATATCTCTGGAGTAGTGCTTTGCAAAGTTACCTTTGGAATCCACAAAGGGATGAAGAAGAGATTCGTTTCCCTTTGTAAGACGCACCATAGTTTCATATATGGCAGCATCGCCGTGGGGGTTTAACTTCATTGTCTGACCCACGACATTTGCAGATTTGGTTTTGTTTCCTGTAAGAAGATTCATTTTGTACATCGTGTACAAAAGCTTTCTGTGTGATGGCTTGAAGCCGTCTATCTCGGGGAGAGCTCTCGATATGATTACGCTCATGGCGTAGGGCATATAGTTCTCCCTTAAGGTATCGGTAATTTTCTGGTCGGTATTAAACAAGCTAAGTCACCTCCTGTTAACTAAGGTCGAGCATATCCAGATACAAGTGTCCGTTTTCTGCTATGTAGGTTTTTCTGTCGGTAAGGTTGTCGCCAAGGAGCAGGTCAAACATTGTAGAGGTGGGCGATGCGTCCTCGCTCATAACCTTTATAAGTCGTCTTGTTTCAGGATTCATTGTGGTTTCCCACATCATATCGGCATCGTTTTCACCAAGACCTTTTGAACGCTGTATGGTGCACTTTAATGAGCCGAGCGACTCTAATATGTCTGATTTTTCTTTTTCTGTATATGCAAAGTAGGTTTTGTCCTTTGTATTTATTTCAAAAAGCGGTGATTCTGCAATATATACCTTGCCCTCGTCTATGAGGGTAGGCACAAGCCTGTAGAGCATGGCAAGCACCAGCGTTCTTATCTGGAAACCGTCCACATCGGCATCAGTGCAGATTATGATTTTGTCCCACCTTAAATTTTCCATATCAAATGTGGAGAGATTCTTGTTGTGCTTGGAGCTTATTTCCACTCCGCATCCCAAAACACGAAGAAGGTCTACTATTATATCGCTTTTAAATATCTTTTCGTAGTCTGCCTTAAGACAGTTAAGTATCTTGCCTCGGATTGGCATTATAGCCTGAAATTCCGAGTCGCGTCCCATTTTGCACGAGCCTAGAGCCGAGTCACCCTCAACTATGTATAGCTCTCTTTTTGACTTATCTTTTGTTCGGCAATCAACAAACTTTTCTACTCTGTTTGCTATGTCTATGTTGGAGGAGAGCTTTTTTACAATGCTTAGTCTTGCCTTTTCTGCGTGCTCACGGCTGCGTTTGTTTACAAGCACCTGAGCGGCAATCTTGTCTGCCTCTGCCTTGTTTTCTATAAAATACACCTCAAGCTCGTGGCGGAGCCATTCTATCATAGCATCGGCTATGAACTTGTTGTTTATTGCTTTTTTGGTCTGGTTTTCATAGCTTGTGACAGTGGAGAATGAGTTAGACACAAGTATAAGGCAGTCACGAACATCTGCAAAGCTTATTTTACTTTCGTTTTTGTTGTATTTGTTATTATTTTTAAGATACTGGTCTATTGAATATGTAAAGGCGTTTACAACCGCCTTGTCGGGCGAGCCGCCGTGCTCCAAAAAGCTTGAGTTGTGGTAGTATTCCAATAGAGATGCCTTGTTTGAAAAACAAAAAGCAACAGAGAGCTTAACCTTGTATTCAGGCTTGTCCTCGCGGTCTTTTCCACGGCGTTCACATTCTATGTAGCGGATGTCTGTGAGAGGCTCCTCGCCCGAGACTTCTTTTACATAGTCTGTAATTCCGTCGGGATATATAAACTCTTTTTCTTCAAACTGACCTTTGGAAATTTCGTTGCGGTATTTAAATAAAAGACCCTTATTTACAATTGCCTGTTTTTTAAGGACCTCTTCGTAGTACTCGGAAGGTATATCTATATCTGTAAAAACATCGAGGTCGGGGCGCCATCTTGTTGTGGTACCTGTGTGGCGGTGGCGGAAGGGTTCTTTTGTGAGTCCGCCAACATTCTCTCCTCGTTCAAAATGAAGTGTGTATTTAAAGCCGTCTCTAAGGACGGTTACATCCATATATTCCGATGCATACTGCGTGGCACAGGCACCAAGGCCGTTAAGACCCAAGCTGTACTCATAGTTTTCGCCATCGTTTGTTTTGTATTTTCCGCCCGCATACATCTCACAGAACACGAGCTCCCAGTTAAAGCGATTTTCCACAGTGTTAAAGTCTACGGGTATTCCTCTGCCGTAGTCCTTTACCTCTATAGATTTGTCTAAATAACGGGTAATTTCTATTATATCGCCGTAGCCCTCTCTAGCCTCGTCTATGGAGTTGGAGAGGATTTCGAACATGGCGTGCTGGCATCCCTCAAGAGAGTCGGAGCCGAAGATAACGGCAGGCTTAAGCCTTACTCTGTCGGCACCTTTTAGCATAGATATACTTTCGTTATCGTAGCTGTTTCTTTTGTCCGCCATCAAATACACCTCTTTTTCTACAAAATTCTCTATATGTTGTGCTTTTGAAAATAATATTACAGTATAACAATACTATATTTTGTGCACAATGTCAAGTGGACAAACAAAACTGAAATATAATAGAAATCTAAAAAATAAAATGGAGAAAAGGCGAAATCGCTTTTTCTCCGTTTTTATGATAACTTTTACTTTTTAAAGTCCAAAGGATTCTGATAGTGTTACTACTTCCAAAGTGTTATCAGGTCCAAGTCCTTTTACACTTCCGCCTGAGGCGATGATTTTGGATATTTCCAGAAGGTGACACTGCTTTATCTTTTCGCCGGGAAGTACAATAGGCACTTCGTCGGGCATACGATATATAATTCTCTTATTTACCCTGTCTACAGAGTATTCGGGCTTTACAAATTCACCCGATGAATTAAATGCCCTTTCGGGTGTGAGCTTTATATCGAGGTCCTCGGGAGTTGTGTGCTCCAAAACATCATCCACAACAACCTTTTTTGCCTCTATTGTCTTGGAGAGCACAGCAAGTGCGTGGAAGAGCTTTCGCACCTCGTGAACAGAGTTGTATATGCTCACAAGAAATACCACATTCTTGTCGCTTGCCGATTCCACCTCTATGTCTGCCTTGTTCCTTAAGTAGTCCGCCACAAAGTAGCCGTCTGTCTTGGTTTTGGAAAGATTGAGTACCAACCTCATCGGGTCTGTGTCATATATGTTGTCTACACCGCAAAGCTCATTTCCAAACCAGCGAAATGGTGTGTTTTCTTCGATGTATTTTCTTAGCTTTTTCGTCTCGGCTATAATGCGGGAAAACAAGTCACCGTTTTCAAACGCATAGTACACTGCATTTTCCAGTGTGCACAAAAGGGCAGGAGATGCGCAGGAGCTTTCGTACATTCTGGCAAGGTCCGTAACACGCTGAAAATCTATGTCGCTGTCCGCTATGTGAAGAAGTGCACCGCCGCCAAATGCTCCCATACTCTTGTGAACACTCTGCACGCACAAGTCCGCACCGAGATTTATGGCAGATTTTGGAAGATTGTCGCAAAAACCAAAATGAGCACCCAGAGCCTCGTCCACCAGAAGCTTTACACCGTATTTGTGGCATATGTTTGCAATAAGCTTTACATCGGAAACTATGCCGTAATATGTAGGAGAGGTTATTATAACCGCCTTGGCATCCTTGTTTGATATTATGGCCCTTTCTATTGCATCGGGGTCAACACCGCCGTTTATTGCATATTGATAGTTGTATACTCTTTTCACGAACACAGGCTCAAGTCCCTGAATCATAAGAGCATTTACAACACTTCTGTGGCACTCGCGGTCTACTATTATCTTGTCGCCGTATCTTAAGTAGGCACCGAGCATAGCATATATACCGCTTGTGGCGCCGTTTCGTAAATACATACTTCTTAAGGTGCCGTATTTTTTTGTAATTGTGTCTTCGCTGACTGCTATGAGTTCTCTTAAATTCAGTGCATCTCCGTCCTTGGAGGAGCCGTAGAGATCGAGGGTGCTAAGTGACTTTGTTCTCATACTTACCCTTCCCTTGTGACCGGGTGCATTGAACGGGATTTTTTGCAGTTTTGCATATTTATAAAGACCGTCAAAAATCGGTGATTTCATTGTAACTTTCCTTTCTAACTGTAAATTCCTTTTACAGATACCTCTCCCGAATTTACTATAAGCTTTTTTGCTTGGGACAGAACTTCCATCGAGCCGTCTTTAAGGATATTAAGGCACACGCCCTGTATTTCTTCTCTCTCGTATACGAGCGAAACCTCTTTTCCTATGTTGATGCATTTTTGCCTGTATTCGTTTAGTACATCCTCGGCACTTAAGCTGTAGAGTACATCATCTATTGAGTTTAGCACATCAAGGAGAAGGGCATTTTCGTTTACTTCACTGCCGGAAACCGCCTTTATAGACGAGGCATACGGAAGCGAGGACGAAAAATTATTGTTTGCATTTATGCCCACTCCCACATAAAGAGCGCCCGCCACATCCGATGGTGCATAGCATTTTGTGAGTATACCGCATATTTTCTTGCCGTTTACTACTATGTCGTTTGGCCATTTTATATGGCACGGCACATATTTACTTAGTGCCCTGCACACGCCCAGTGCACATACAGTGGTAATAAACTGCATTTCAAAGGCAGGTGGTATGTTTTTTATTACAAAGCTAAAATACACTCCGCCAAGGGTGCTTTCCCACGAGCGTCCGAGCCTTCCTACGCCGTTTGTCTGCTTTGCGCACACAACGGTTAGCCCGTCCTTTTGGGGAAGCTCTCTTATCTTGTCAAAGGTGGACGAAAGCTCATCGTAAAAAAATACGCTCGAGCCTATGATGCCTTTGGATTTGAGTGCACTTAGAGCTTTCTTAGACAATCTGTTATTTGTATCGTTGTACACTTGCATTTACTTTACCTTCATTTATTTCTATGATTCCGTATGTGCCTGTGGTTCCGGGATTTAGCATTATCATATCCTCAGCACTATCTACAAACGGTATATGGGTATGCCCGAAAAGCACAATGTCTGCACCAAGCTCCTGTGCTCTGTAGCGGAGGGCGTTTAGTGATGTCTTGACATTGTATTTGTGACCGTGACAGGCAAAAAAAGTTTTGCCGCCTATCTTTGCTATTCTCTCAAGAGGGTAGGTTTTGTCAAAATAGTCGTTGTTGCCTTTTACGCAGGCGATGACCTTGTGCATAAAACGCTCCTCAAGCCTTTTGCAATCGTCTGCCATATCACCAAGGTGAAATGTAAAATCAGGATTTATCTTATCTATAAGCTCTTTGGCAGCATCAATTCTGCCATGAGTGTCACTTATAACGAGAATCTTCAATTTCTGCCTCCAATATACCTAACAATATGCTACTTATTATACTATACGCCATATAAAAATGCAACACTTTTGTAACATTTGCTTTTTTAAAAACCGTTATGTTGTCACTAATCTACTGCTTTTTCTAAAGTTTTTGTGCATTTCTAACAAAATTTTGCAAATTCAGCAAAAATGACGAAAAATATCGAAAAAAGTTTTCAAAAACTATTGCATAATTGTTAAAAATGGTTTAGAATGTAACTATAGTGTCACAAAGTGGCACGAAGGGGTAATTGAGTGTCAATTTTCAATGCAAAGTGGCACGCAATTTTACAATACAAAGAAAGGAAGTGAAAATATGTTTAGCGGTGAGTTTGAACACAGCCTTGACCCAAAGGGCAGAGTTATAATCCCTGCAAAGATGAGGGAACAGCTCGGTGGGGTGTTTTATATCACAAAGGGAATAGAGCACAACCTTCTCGTTTTTTCTGAGGAAGGCTGGAGAGAGTTTTATGCTAAACTTAATACACTTCCTGTTACCAACAGAAATGCAAGAGGCTTCAAGAGGCTTTTTCTTTCGGGTGCGGTAGAGTGCGAGACCAATGCACAGGGCAGAGTTCTCATACCCGCAACACTTAGGGAGTACGCCAATATAGAAAAGGATGTAACCATCATCGGCAACGGCAACAATGTAGAAATTTGGGATACAAACACCTGGAAGGATTATATGAATGTTCTCGATGCAGATGCTATTGCACAGGGGCTCGACGAGGTAGGCATATCGATTTAATGAGGTGTTCTTATGGAATTTAAGCACATATCTGTACTGCTTGGTGAGTCTGTGGATGCTCTTAACATAAAGAGGGGCGGCATATATGTAGACGGAACAATGGGCGGCGGAGGCCATAGCCTTGAAATAGCAAAAAGGCTATCGGGTGACTCACTTCTTATTGGTATAGACAGAGATACCGAGGCTCTTTGCGCAAGCAGGACAAGGCTTAAAGATTATAGTAATGTAAGATTTGTCCACGACAACTACAAAAACATAAAGACAATATTAGAAGAAAACAATATAGATAAAATCGACGGAGCTGTGCTCGATTTGGGTGTTTCGTCATACCAGCTCGATTGCAAGGAAAGAGGGTTTTCCTATATGGAGGATGCACCTCTTGATATGCGAATGAACAGAGAGGGCGGAAAAAGTGCCTACGATGTTGTAAACACATATTCCGAGGACGAGCTTATAAGAATCTTTTTTGCTTACGGCGAAGAAAAGTATTCAAAGAGAGTTGCAAGACTTATTTCGGAAAAAAGATTAGAAAAGCCTATAGAGACCACGCTTGAGCTTGTGGACATCATAAAAGAGGCAATTCCCGAAAGATTAAGGCAAAAGGGTTCTCACCCCGCAAAGAGAATTTTTCAGGCGATAAGAATAGAGGTAAACGGCGAGCTTGAGGATTTAAAGGGAGCAATTGACGATTTCTTCGACTGCCTAAAGCCCGGCGGCAGACTTAGCATCATAACCTTCCACTCGCTTGAGGACAGAATAGTAAAGACTGCATTTAACGAATACAAAACAGGTTGTACCTGCCCAAAGGATTTTCCGATATGCGTGTGCGGAAATACACCAAGAGGAAAGGTAATAACCAAAAAACCCATTCTTCCATCGGAGGAGGAATGTAAGTTCAATTCACGCTCGAAGAGTGCAAAGCTGCGAGTAGCGGAAAAACTGTAGAAATGTGAAAGGGGAAAATTCACAGTGAATGAGTTTTACATGGGAACAAGTGCATATAAGCTTGAAAGATACGAAAACCATACAACCGTCAATACTCAAAATTCAAAAGCGACAAAAAACAAATCCAGGGCAAGCGAAATTAAAGTGTGCAGAAATATCATAGCTGCAGTTGCAGCCCTTTTTGTAGCATGCTCTGCACTTGTGTATGTAAATGTTCTGGCACTTAGGGCTACCACAAAGATAGACAACCTCGAAAAGCAGCTTGCTCTTGTTGTGGACAAAAACAAGCAAAAGGAGATAGAAATCAATCAAAATCTGGATATGAAGGTCATAGAAAAGAAAGCTATAGAAAAGCTTGGTATGCAAAAGCCCGACAATAGCCAGATAGTATACATAAATGTAAAGAAAGGCACATATTCAGAAGCAGTAAACCCCAAAAAGCAATCCTCAAAGGAAGCATTTTCGGGCGTAAAGGAGATTCTTCTGAGCATAAAAGAATATTTCAGCTAATATCATAATATAAGTAACGTTCAGTCTTGAAGGGATTTTATATATGATTGAATTAAAATACAATGTAAAGAAAAGAGCACCCTATATAACGCTGGTGTCACTCATTATTTTTCTGGCACTTTCAATGAAGCTTGTGTACTGGCAATTTATAAGAGGAGCGGAACTAAAATCGAGCGCCATACAACAGCAGACGCTCGATTCTGTTGTCTCGTCCAAAAGAGGAATGATAACCGACCGAAACGGCAAGGTACTGGCGCAGAGCATATCCGTGCAGACGGTAACGGTAACTCCCGCCGAGGTTAAGGCGAGCAAAAAGGTAAATGACATAGCCGCATCTCTTGCAGAAATTCTCGGTAAGGATATAGACGATGTAAAGGAAATCATAACCAGAAACAGCTCGTATGAGGTGGTTGCAAGAAAGATAAGCAACCAGATTGCCGAGAAGATACGAAAAGCGGACCTGCCCGGAATATATCTGGTGGAGGACAGCAAGAGAACATACCCTTACGGCTCTCTGGCATCGCACATAATTGGCTTTGTAGGTACCGACAATCAGGGCCTCGATGGCATAGAAATGGTATATGACAAATATTTAAAGGGCGTACCCGGCAGAATGATTAGTGCCAAGAGTGCATCCGGCACAGAGATGCCCTTTGAATACGAAAAGTACATAAATCCCGAAAACGGAGCTAACCTTGTCCTTACTATAGACGAGGTTATTCAGCATTTTGTGGAAGAGGAGCTAAAGCAGGCAGTTGCGGATTACGATGTAAGAAACGGAGCCTCCTGCATAATTATGAATGCCAAAACGGGCGAAATTCTTGCCATGGCAACCTATCCCGATTACGACTTAAACGCTCCCTTTACTCTTCCCGATGACATACTAAAGGACTTTAAGACTGACTTTCTTGCCACAGAGGGTAACGCCGAAGGAACAGACGAATACACAGAGGCATACAACAAAAGGCTCACAGAACTGTGGCGAAACAAGGCAGTAGTGGATACCTACGAGCCCGGCTCAACCTTTAAGCCTTTTACCGCAGCTATGGCACTTGAGGAAGACCTCGTGAGTCCAAACGAAAGCTTTACCTGCTCGGGCGGACTACAGGTGGCAAATTACTTTATTCGCTGCTGGAAGGACGGCGGACACGGAACACTGTCCTTTGCACAGGGCTTTGAAAATTCGTGTAACCCCATGTTTATGAACCTGGGTGCAAGAATTGGCTCGGAAAAGTTTATAGAATACTACAAAAAATTCGGCTTTACCGAAACCACAGGCTTTGACCTTCCCGGTGAGGCATCGGGTGCATTTCACTCTTTGGAAAACTTCCACGATGTAGAGCTTGCAACAAGTGCGTTCGGTCAGAGCTTTATAATCACACCTCTTCAGCTTATAACCGCATATACCGCAATCACAAACGGCGGTGTTATGGTCCGTCCCCACATAGCCAAGGCACTTGTGGACGACGAGGGAAATGTAATAAAGAAGTTTGAAACAGAGATAATAAGACAGGCGATGAGCGAGGAAACCGCAAATCAGATTCGAGACATACTAGAGGGCGTCGTGGAAAACGGAACATCCAAGAATGCATATATAAGAGGCTTCCGCCTTGCAGGAAAAACGGGAACAAGCGAAAAGCTCCCCCGAGGAAGCGGCAAGTATATAGCTTCGTTTGTTGGCTTTGCCCCTGCAAACGACCCCGAAATAATAGGCATTGTAATGCTCGATGAGCCTATGGGCTCAAGCCATATGGGCGGTGCTATAGCGGCACCTACCTTTAAAAAGATGTTTGATGAAATACTAAGATATATGGATATCGAGCCTCAGTACACCGACGAGGAAATGCTCATTCAGGATAAGACAGTTCCCAATGTAACGGGTCTTTCCATAAATGAGCTTGCCAAAGCGTTTGACGGAACAGGACTTAAGTACAATATACTCGGTTTTGGAGACACAGTAGTAAGCCAGGTGCCCGTTGGCGGTGCAACTCTGCCCGACGGCTCTACGGTTGCAATATATACCGAAAGCGAACAAAACGAGCTTGTAACTGTGCCCAGTGTAAGAGGTATGACCTCCTCGCAGGCAAACCTCACCCTTACAAATGCAGGACTCAATATGAAGGTGGCAGGAGCCACCGATATAGAGCAGGGAGCCGTAGTTTCCATACAGATTCCCGAGGCAGGAGCCACAGTAAAGCGTGGCTCGGCGGTGAGTGTGGAATTCAGCTTTTCAAATGTTCACTAGAATAGAGGAATGATTATGCATCTAAATGACCTTGTAAAAAGTGTAGATATAATAGAAAGAATAGGAAATGAAAACCCCGAAATAACAGGTGTTCATTACAATTCCTCCACAGTTGAGGAGGGTGGCATATTTGTAGCAATAGAGGGCTTTAAGGCCGATGGGCACAAATATGTGGCGGACGCGGTAAAAAGAGGGGCAAAGGCTGTTATATGCACAAGATTTACAGAGGGCATAGATGCAGTGCAGATAAAGGTTAAGGACTGCCGAATAGCAGAGGCAATTGTAAGCTCCGAGTTTTTTGGAAATCCTGTAAGAAAGCTTAAACTCATAGGAGTAACGGGTACAAACGGCAAGACTACCGTTACCTATCTTGTAAAGCACATTTTAGATGAGTGCGGCAAAAAGACAGGTCTTATCGGCACAAATCAGAATATGATAGGAGATACCGTGCTTGAAACAGGGCGTACCACACCCGATTCCTTTGAACTTCAGGAGCTTTTTTTCAAAATGGTGGAAAATGGCGTGGAATATGTTGTAATGGAGGTTTCGTCACACGCACTGTGCCTTAATAGAGTGTACGGATGCATCTTTGAGGCTGGTGCCTTTACCAATCTTACTCAGGACCATCTCGATTTTCACAACACAATGGAAGAGTATGCCAAGGCAAAGGAAAAGCTCTTTGAAATAAGCAAAACCGCAGTTATAAATACTGACGATGTATATGGAAAAGATATGGCACAAAACTGCAAATGTGAGCTTGTTACCTACGGTACAAAGGAAGCTCTCTTGTGTGCCGAAAATATAGTTCTTTCGCAGAGTAGTGTGTCATTTACGCTCGGCGGCGAAGAGTTTTTGCTAAAAATACCCGGAGCATTTTCGGTATATAATGCACTTTGTGCAATCGGTATATGTAAGTCAATTGGCATTGACCAAAATTCTATAAAAAAGGCTCTTTCAACCGCACTTGGAGTTAAGGGCAGAGCTGAGGTTGTGGATATAGGAAAAAGAAACTACACAGTTATGATAGACTATGCCCACACACCCGACGGAATAGAAAATATTTTAAAAACTGCCAAGGGCTTTGCCAAGGGCAGGGTGGTTATACTCTTTGGATGCGGCGGCGACCGCGACAACACCAAGAGAGCCATAATGGGTTCAATTGCGGGGAGTCTTGCAGACTTTAGCATAATTACAAGCGACAACCCCAGAACAGAAAATCCAACATCTATAATCGCTATGATAGAGGACGGCATCAAAAAGACTTCTGGCGAGTATGTTGTTATAGAAAACAGATTTGAGGCAATAAAGTATGCCCTCGAAAATGCAAAAGAGGGCGATGTGATAGTCCTTGCCGGCAAGGGACACGAAACATATCAGATTTTAAATACCGGCACCATACACTTTGATGAAAGAGAAGTAATACGAGAGATACTCGGTTTGGAGGAATAACAGTGGCAGCGCTTTTAATTGCATCACTTGCTTCTTTTATATTGGCATGGGTTTTAGGACCTGTACTTATACCCGTTTTGCATAGATTAAAATTCGGTCAGCAAATAAGGCAGATAGGTCCAAGCTGGCATCAGAAAAAAAGCGGAACTCCCACAATGGGCGGATTTATTTTCATTATTTCCGTAATTTTGGTAACACTTATATTTGTAAGGCAAAAGACAAGTATTTTTCTTTTGCTCTTCTGTCTTGCATTCGGTCTTATCGGCTTTGCAGATGACTTCATCAAGGTTATAAAGAAAAGAAACTTAGGACTTACCGAAAAGCAAAAATCAGCTCTTCAGATAATATG
>JAZNFW010000112.1:0-2380 GCA_045576175.1 Clostridia bacterium
TATCGGGATATTTTGCAAGGTCATGCTTTGCAAGACGGTAGGAGGTTGACTCTGCAGGAGTTGCCTCAAGGTTATAAAGATCTCCGTATTGCTCTTGGTAGTCGGAAAGACGCTCGCGCATATGGTTGAGAACGTTCTTTGTGAATTCCTGAGTTTTTTCATCGGTCATATCTGCTCTGAGCCATTTTGCATTAAGTCCCGCTTCGTTCATACCTACAAGACCTATTGTAGAGAAGTGGTTGTCGAAGCTTCCTAAATATCTCTTTGTATAGGGATAAAGTCCTATGTTTAAGAGCTTACTTATAACTGTTCTCTTAACCTTTAAGGAACGGGCAGAAATGTCCATCATACGATCGAGACGATTGTAGAAGTCCTTTTCGTCCTTTGCAAGATATGCGATTCTGGGCATATTGATGGTAACAACACCCACAGAACCTGTGGACTCACCGCTTCCAAAGAAGCCACCGGACTTTTTGCGAAGCTCACGAAGGTCAAGACGAAGTCTGCAGCACATACTTCTTACATCGCTGGGCTCCATATCGCTGTTTATATAGTTGGAGAAATAAGGTGTGCCGTATTTGGAGGTCATCTCAAAGAGAAGACGGTTGTTTTCGGTATCGGACCAATCAAAGTTGCTTGTGATGGAATATGTGGGAATAGGATACTGGAAGCCTCTTCCGTTTGCATCGCCGTCTATCATAATTTCGATAAACGCCTTGTTTATCATATCCATTTCCTTCTGGCAATCCTTGTACTTGAAGTCCATTTCCTTTCCGCCTACTATACAGTTAAGCTCGGATAAGTCATTTGGAACTACCCAGTCAAGAGTTATGTTGGAGAAGGGTGCCTGTGTACCCCAACGGCTTGGTGTGTTAACGCCGTATATAAAGGATTCTATGCACTTTTTAACCTGGTCGTAGGAAAGGTTGTCCACCTTAACAAAAGGTGCAAGGTATGTGTCGAAGGATGAAAACGCCTGAGCACCTGCCCACTCATTTTGCATAATACCTAAAAAGTTAACCATCTGGTTACAAAGTGTAGCAAGGTGGCTTGCGGGAGCAGAGGTAATCTTGCCGGGAACACCGCCTAGACCTTCCTGAATGAGCTGTTTAAGTGACCATCCTGCACAGTAACCTGTAAGCATGGAAAGGTCGTGGATGTGAATGTCTGCATTACGGTGAGCGTTTGCAATTTCGTCATCGTATATTTCCGAGAGCCAATAGTTTGCGGTAATGGCACCGGAGTTACTTAAAATGAGACCACCTACAGAATATGTAACTGTAGAGTTCTCCTTAACACGCCAGTCGTTGATGTTTAAGTAGTTGTCTACTATAGACTTGTAGTCGACCATAGTAGCACCGATGTTACGAATCTTTTCTCTCTGACGGCGGTATACGATATATGCCTTGGCAACATCGTCATAGCCGGCTTTTATAAGTACAGATTCCACACTGTCCTGAATGTTCTCTACGCTGATTTTCATATCCTCTATAAGAGGTTCAAACTGTGCGGTAACCTTTAATGCAAGAAAATCTATAATGTCATCGTTGTATTGTCTTGAGCAAGCATCAAAAGCTTGTTTGATCGCTGTACTGATTTTTGTAATGTCGAAGCTTGTAAGCTTTCCGTCTCTTTTTACTACATTATACATAATATCCCTCCTGAAAGTTTATTCTCAAAGTAATATCATTGTAGCATCTATTTTGCACATTGTCAATAGAAAAAACACAATATATTGTGTTTTTTCAAAAAAATATATCTAAATGTTGTTAAATCAAGCATTTCCGCGGATTGAGGCGGTTTCTACATATTTTTTTGCGGCTTCTTCCATAAGTTTTAGGTCATTTTCGGGTACAGCATGTAGGTTTTCGGATAAAATATTGCCCGAATCCACAAAATTCTGGAGATAATATTTGGGGGCGCCTTGTATCCTTTTTGCAATATCTTCTATATCTTGTATGGTGTGGAGTTCCTTGGTTACAGTAGTTCTGAATTCATAATCTATTTTGCCTTTAAGAAGAAAATCCATGCTCTCCTCTATAGCCTCGATGCTTACATTTTCGCATCCTGAAGTCTTGGGATATTTTGGAAAGCTGTTTTTTATATCCATAGCCACATAATCTATGAGTCCATCATTTGCAAGATTTTTTAGTTTTTCGGGCATACTACCGTTTGTATCGAGCTTTACACTGTAGCCAAGTGCCTTTACCTTTTTAATAAAACCTTCTAATTCATTGTGCAAAAGAGGTTCTCCACCGGTGATGCACACGCCCTCTAAGATACCCTTTCTTTTAGAAAGGTAGTCAATAACATAGTCTTCATGGAAGCTTTCCTCTCTGCCGTCTACATCCACAAGAAATGCATTGTGGCAAAACGGACA
>JAZNFW010000113.1:0-14972 GCA_045576175.1 Clostridia bacterium
CAGACAGATTCAGACTATGATAGACTTTGGTGCAACAGTTCTTTGCTGTACACCGTCTTATGCTATGTATCTTGGTGAAACAATAGAGGAAATGGGTGTAAAGGACCAGCTTAAGTTAAAGGTTGGTATATTCGGTGCTGAGCCGTGGACAGAGGAAATGCGCTCACAGATAGAAGAAAAGCTTGGAATCAAGGCATATGATATCTACGGCCTTTCCGAAATATTGGGTCCCGGTGTGGCATACGAATGTGAATGTCAGGCGGGTATGCATGTTTGCGAGGATAATTTCATCCCCGAAATCATAGACCCCGACACCTGCGAGGTACTCCCCGAGGGTGCACAGGGCGAACTTGTGTTTACCACAATAACAAAAGAGGGATTTCCTATCATTCGTTACCGCACAAGAGACATATGCTCTCTTAACTACGAACCTTGCGCGTGCGGAAGAACACATGTTCGTATGGCAAAGCCTCAGGGCAGAACAGACGATATGCTTATAATCCGCGGAGTAAATGTGTTCCCCTCACAGATAGAAGAGGTGCTTTTGAAAATCGGTGGCGATATTACTCCAAACTATCAGATAATAGTTGACAGAGAGAACAATACCGATACATTCCTTGTAAATGTGGAAATGAGCGAGAGCCTCTTTGCAGATGATGTAAAGGGTATAGAAAAGATAGAAAGACAGATTACTGCATCTTTGAGAGACACATTGGGTATTGGCCCCAAGGTAAGGCTTGTAAACCCCAAATCCATCGAAAGAAGCGAAGGCAAGGCAAAAAGGGTTATAGACAAGAGAAAACTCAAATAACTAAAAGGAGTAATAATTATGTATATAAAACAGCTCTCTATATTTGTTGAAAACAAGCCCGGCAGACTCGAAGCAATTGTTGACGCACTGGGCAAAAACGGCGTAAACATAAGAGCACTCTCTATAGCCGACACTACAGATTTTGGTATTTTGCGTGTTATAGTAGATGATAACGAAAAGGCAAAAAAAGTCCTTTCCGAAATCGGAGTAATCTCCAAGTCCACCGAAGTATTTGCCGTGCAGATGGATGACTGTGCGGGAGGACTTCACTCTGTGGTAAAGCTCCTTGCCGACGGTAATGTGAGCATTGAGTATATGTATGCTTTCCTCGGAAGAGAAGAGGGCAAGGCGTATATGGTGCTAAAGGCGGACGACGAAAAGAAGGCACATGACATACTTGCTTGTGCAGGAATACAAATGGTATCCCCGGAAAAAATGTAATAAATAAGGAAAATCCCAAAGCGCAGTGCTTTGGGATTTTCCTTATTTATTTTTATTGTATATTTCCATAAGACCTTTTAACAGCAGCTCATCGTCCACTGTAATATCTCTTTTGCAAAGGGGCACTATAACCTTGGCAAGACCGCCTGTGGCAACCACATTTATCTTTTCGCCAAGTTCTTTTTCTATACCCTCTATGATTCCGTCCATTCCGTATGCGGCAGAGTAGAGGATACCGCTTTTCATACAGTCTATTGTGTTTGTGCCTATGAATTTCTTTGGTGGTTCCAGACTTATCTTTGGAAGCTGAGATGTTCCGCTTGCAAGAGACTTCATAGATAGCACAAGACCGGGAAGTATCATACCGCCCAGAAGCTCTCTTTTAGAATTTATTACAGTGATTGTTGTAGCTGTGCCAAAGTCTATTATGGCAAGCGGTACAGAGTATTCATTAAGAGCTGCCACAGCTCCTACAACAAGGTCACTGCCAAGCTGTGCGGGGTTGTCCACCTTGATGCTAAGCCCTGTTTTTACGCCGGGGCCTACTATAAGAGAGGTAGAGCCTGTTATCTTTTCTATAGAATTTTTTATTATGCTTGTAATGTCGGGCACAACAGAAGATATGATTGAGCCTTCTATATCCTTAGGCTCTATACCGTAGAGCTCTAGCACATTTTTGAACAAAATGGCATATTCCAAAGCTGTTGATGTATTTTTTGTGGCAAGACGCTCGGTAAAGAGCACCTTGCTGTCCTCAAGACAGCCTATTACGATATTTGTGTTTCCTATATCTATGGCAAGTATCATAATTATGTCCTTTCCGTTGCTTTGATAATTCTTACAATAATGGGCGAGAACACAATGTTTACTGCAAGCTCAACTAAGAAGTTTGCTCCCACAAGAACAAATATCATATATCTTGCCACATCGCCGCCAAGTCCTGCGCCTTGTGTCCACATAGCTATTGTGTCCATAAAGAACAAAAGACATCCCAAAAGAAACACACCTGTGTTTACCACAGGACACACAATTGCAGATGCCACTGCCGAGAGGTAAATATTGCCCTTAAATAGCTTGTGGGCTCCTCTAAATGCAAGCCCCGAAACAAGACCGCAGAGAGCACCCTTTGCAAGAACTGTTAAAATAGTTCCCCAGACATTTACCGTGAGAAATGCTGCCGCATCGCCTGATGCGAGCACCACAATGCCAAAGACAAGTCCCAGCCAGGTGCCGATTTTAACACCGCAGGTTGCAGTTCCTATTACAATCGGAATCAGCACCAGCGAAATTGAGAATGGTCCTAGCTTAATAAAGCTTCCCATGTACTGGAGTATTACCACAAGAGCTGTGAGAACAGCACCCAGTACAAGCGATCTGGTAGATACACTTTTTTCGTTTGTCATATTAAATTCCTCCTTGTTAATGTTCTTCGTCAGAAGATACAGTACGAGGGTATTATAGCACCACAAAATGATAAAAGCAAGGGTTTTGTTTATATTGAAATAATATACAGAGGGTGCTATAATAAAAATGAAGTTTTAATGTATGTCAAAAAAGAGGAATTTTATGCTAACACAATGCAGACTTTGCCCGCGAAGATGCGGGATAGACCGCACAAAAGGGCAAGTTGGATTTTGCGGTATGGATAGTACAATAAAAATAGCCCGCTCTGCTCTTCACTTTTGGGAGGAGCCGTGCATATCGGGCGAGAGAGGCTCGGGAACGGTGTTTTTCTCGGGCTGTAATATGAAATGCATCTATTGTCAGAATTATGATATAAGCACACTTGGCAAGGGTATCAGTGTCACTGCAGATCAGCTTGCTAAAGAGTTTTTGTCTCTACAAAAAAAAGGAGCACACAATATAAATCTGGTCACACCCACACACTATGTACCGGCAATTATGGATGCCTTGGATATTGCGAAAAAAGAAGGTCTTAATATTCCCGTCATATACAACTGCGGCGGCTACGAAACCGAGGAAACTATAGAAATGCTCTCGGGCTATGTTAGCATATATATGCCGGATATAAAATATTTTTCGGATAAATATGCCATGGAATACTCTATGGCTCCCAATTATTTTAGCTATGCATCAAAGGCTCTCACCGCTATGATAGACAAGGTGGGAGAGCCTGTTATAGATAAAGACGGAATTATTAAAAGAGGCGTTATAGTACGCCACCTTATGCTTCCGGGAATGCTGTTTGAAACCAAAAAAATTATGGATTATTTAAGTGCCAATTTTGGAGATAGAATATACATAAGCCTTATGAGCCAGTACACACCGACTAAAAACGTGCTTTGCCATAAGGCATTAGGGCACAAAATAAATACAGAGCACTACAATTCTATGGTAGACTACATTGAATTTCTGGGGCTTAAAAATGTGTTCATTCAAGATGTTTCGTCCGCAACGGATGAATTCATACCTAAATGGCAATATTAACCCAGAGCAACATCTAAACACATCATAATGGTAAAGCCCACACAAAACATAAGCGTACCGATAGAACCGCTATTGTCCTTTAGTATTTGGGGTATAAGCTCAGACAGTGTTACAAAAACCATTGTCCCTGCCGCAAAGGAGAGCATATAAGGGAGTATAGGGGTAACAAGCGAGGCTAAAAGAATTGTAAGGACAGCACCTATGGGCTCTACAACACCTGAGAGAAATCCGTACAAGAAGGCTTTGAATTTACCCATACCGCTTGCAGCAAGCGGCATAGATATTATGCTCCCTTCAGGCAAATTCTGTATTGCAACACCAAGGGCGAGCACAACAGTTGCCGCCGCACTTATGTCGGGGTCACCCGAAAGAAGTGCAGACACCGTAGCTCCCACAGCCATACCCTCGGGAAGATTATGGATTGTAACTGCCATAATAAGCATTTTAGGTTTTTGATTCTGGACATCTTCTATTTCGGGTTCAGGCATCACTCTGGAAAGCACGAGCATAGACAAAACCCCCAGCCAGAATCCCAAAAGAGCAGGAACAAATGAAAACGCTCCAAGATGTAAGCTCATATCTATTGCAGGCATTATAAGGCTCCATACCGATGCTGCCACCATGACACCTGAGGCAAATCCGAGCAGAGCATTTTTAAGACTCATACTAAGGCTTTTTTTAAGAAAAAACACACACCCCGAGCCGAGCGTGGTGCCCAAAAGGGGCAAAAATATACTTTTTAAAACAACATCTGACACAAAAAACACCGCTTTCACGCATTTTATATCATTATATGTATATTGCGGTAATTTGTGTGATAAATTGGATATATTAAAAGAAGGAGGTTTTGATATGGCGATTATCATATCTGTTGTACTAATATTGTTAGCACTCATATTTCTTGGCATTAGTTACTATGCGTACCGCTACGCTATTAAAGCGGATAACAGCAGACAAGCCTTGGAAGACGAAATTCCCGATGCTTCCTTTAGACCAAAGGCAATAAAAAATATCTACGCTCTTCTTTCTACACCATTTGAGAGTGTCAATATTACATCGTTTGACAATCTAACCCTTCACGGACGATATTACCATTTTAAAGACGGTGCACCTCTTGCCATTGTGTTTCACGGCTACAGAAGTAATTACTGCAGAGACGGAAACGGTGCCTTTGTTCTTTTGAAAGATATGGGCGTCAATATCCTTATGCCCGACCAGAGAGCACACGGCAAGAGCGAGGGCAAGGTAATAAGCTACGGAATAAACGAAAGATGGGACTGCAAAAAGTGGGTGGAATATGCCATACACCGATTTGGAGGACAAACGCAGATAGTCCTTGTGGGCGTATCTATGGGTGCGGCAACGGTTATGATGGCATCCGATATTGTGCCTGCGGAAAATGTAAAGGCAATAGTTGCAGATTGCGGCTACACATCGCCAAAGGAAATAATAAGCCATGTGGCAAAAAGTATGAAATTGCCCTCTGGGGCTGGCTACTTTTTTACAAGGCTTGGCGCCCGAATATTCGGCGGTGTGGATACGGACAAGTGGTCTAGTGTAAAATCGCTTGAGAGTACAACAATACCCTGCCTTTTTATACACGGAGAGGATGATGGCTTTGTGCCACATGCTATGGGGAAGGAGTGCTACGAGAAATGCCGTTCGTACAAAGAATTTTTCTCTGTGCCAAAAGCCACTCACGGAATAAGCTACTACATTGATACGGAGGGTTACACTAAAACCGCCAAAAAATTTCTGGAAAAATTTGTAGAATTATAGAAAATAACTATTGATTTATGTAAGATAGTGTGTTATACTCATCCTGTTAGTACCTTATGAAATCTTCGGAATCATATGAAACCGAGGATGGAAGGAACTCCGGAGAATCTCATTTAATTGAGTGCCGAAGGTGCAAGGCAGATTTCTGCCGAATCTCTCAGGCAAAAGGACGGAGCAGACACCATTACTTAAGTCTGCATGTCAAATCCGGAGCTGCCTTTTAGGGCAGCTTATTTTATTTATTTTTTTAGGAGGTCTTTCGTAATGGAAGCAAAATTGTTGAAAGTCGTTCAGACACTGAACGCATACCTCTCCGACTACATTCTTATTATTCTTTTAGTCGGCGTAGGTCTCTTTTTCTCATTTAAAACACGCTTTGTTCAGGTTCGTTGCTTTGGCGAGGGATGCAAGAGGGTTTTTGGAAACCTAAAGCTTGCAGGCGGCAAGCAAAAGGGTGGACTCAGCTCATTCCAGGCTCTTGCCACAGCTATTGCGGCACAGGTTGGTACAGGTAACATCGTTGGTGCATCCGGTGCAATCCTTGTAGGTGGTCCTGGTGCTATCTTCTGGATGTGGATTATAGCATTTCTTGGTATGGCTACTATATATGCCGAGGCAGTTCTTGCTCAGGAAACTCGCATCAAGGACGAAAAGGGTGAAATCCACGGCGGACCTGTTTATTACATAAAGAAGGCATTCCCCAACGGCTTTGGTACATTCCTTGCAGTGTTCTTTGCTATAGCTGCTATTTTGGCACTTGGCTTTATGGGAAGTATGGTACAGTCCAACTCTATTGCAGAAACCTGCAACACTGCCTTTGGTATTCCTGTATGGGTTATGGGTGCTATAGTTGCTGTTATTGCTGCTGTTATATTCATTGGCGGTGTTCAGAGACTCGCATCTGTTACAGAAAAGATAGTTCCCTTCATGGCATTACTTTACATAATAGGCGGTATAATCATACTTATTGCCCGCATTAAGTACATTCCTGCAACCTTTGGTATGATATTTAAGTTTGCATTTACTCCCGAGGCTTTAATCGGCGGTGGTATCGGTTATGCATTAAAGACCGCTATAAGCCAGGGTGCAAAGAGAGGTCTCTTCTCCAACGAGGCTGGTATGGGTTCTACACCTCACGCTCACGCTATGGCAAATGTAGAAAAGCCTCACGACCAGGGTGTTGCAGCTATGATTGGTGTGTTTATAGACACTTTCGTAGTTCTTACAATGACAGCTCTTGTTGTTATTTCCTGCATATTTGTAGGTAATGGCCCTCTTGCAGGTGCTACAGGTGCTACATACGCAGATTTAATAGCAAATGCAGGCATTTCCAAGACAAATGTTATGCAGATGGCATTTGGCTCAATAACAGGTGCAAATGTTGGTAACATATTTGTTGCTATATGCCTCTTCTTCTTTGCATTTTCTACAATCATCAGCTGGAACTTCTTTGGTAAGCTCAATGCTCAGTACCTTACCAAGAACAGCAAGGCAGGCCTTATTCTCTATGCAATAATATCTGTTGCATTTATCTTTACAGGCTCAATCCTCTCCAACGATTTGGTTTGGGAGCTTACAGACTTCTTTAACTACCTTATGGTACTCCCCAATGCTATAGCACTTATAGCACTTGGCTCTTTGGTAGCTAAAAATGCTAAGAAATAATTAAAAAATGAAATGTAAAACGCCGTTTTGCTGTGTAGGCAGAACGGCGTTTTGGTTTATACTCGAAATTCTTGACAAATTTTTCTGCACACTTTGGTGCATGGGATTTCTGGTGCCGGGTATTTTTTGCTTATTGACACAACAAAGTAAATAATAGTATAATTAAGGAGCAACTATAGTGTATAAGAATGTCAGCAATTAAAGAGGAGAAATGCTAATGAAAAAGCGACTGGTTATATGTCTTTTGGTGATTTCAATGATGATGCTGCTTCATGTAGAGGCCTCATCATTGTCTGACAAGCCTACATTTAATGTCCATGTGCCATCGGACTTGCCAAAAGTTGGGGAAACGTTTGAAATATCGGTAGAGATTTCAAATAATCCTGGATTTAGTGCAATTCAGTTTACATTGTCGTATGACAGCACATTAATGGAATGCACAAGAGTCATAACTAATGACCTTTTAAACAATGCTCTTGCGGCAGCAAATCCCAGTGCACCAGACGGTGCCAAAGTAGCAGCTGCATCTGTGGATAGCATTGAAGGGGATGGACTTCTTGCAACCTACAAATTCACAGCAAGAGAAGATATTGCGGACTTTGAATTCAAATTAAAAAACATTGTAGTCAATGATGCAAATAGTAAGGAAATAGAGTACGAAATTGTCGGTTCTAACGAAGATGAGTATGACCCCTCTGTTCCGGAGGATACAACAGATGTCGAGGACGAAATAATCAGTGAGCCGTCAGATGTGGTTGAGGAAGATGATTCACAGGAGAATACAGGGTCTGGTTTCCCGTCGGTCGACAACGATACCAATGCCGATAAAGAAGAGGTGGTAGAACCGACAGAGAATCCTAAGTTGGACGGCACAGAAAATGAAGAAACTGTTACGGAGAGCCTTTTCCCTGATGTAAGCGGTCATTGGGCGCAAACTTTTGTTAACGAAGCTGTAAAGCAAGGCCTTTTTAAAGGGGATGGCAACGGCAACTTTAATCCCGATGATAATGTTACGCGAGCACAGTTTATAACGGTGCTTTGGAGAATGGCAGGAAACGAATCGGTTAACATTGAAACTCCGTTTGTCGATATACAAAATCAGATTCCGGAATTTCAGAAAGCAATTGCATGGGGATATGCTAAAGGATATATTAATGGAATTTCCGAAACGGCCTTTGATCCCGAATCGTTTATAACCCGTGAGGCAGGAATGAAAATTCTTCATTCTTACTCAGGGGGTAACATTGGCATAGAGGCATACCTGTATCCCATCTATGACGATGCATTTAAAGATAGCTCCGAAATTTCACAATGGGCAAAATCATCTGTTTATTGGGGAATATACAACAAGATAATTTCGGGAGCATCTGAAGACACCTTGTTACCCAAAGGAAATGCGACTCGTGCGCAGCTGGCGAAAATATTGGTAAACTATCTTAACATAGATTAAATTAGCATAAAAGGGGATAAGATATGAAAAAGATAATTAGTATTATGTTGTTAGTGCTACTGGTTGCAGCTATGTTCTGCACACCGGTATTAGCAGCAGAAACGACTAAAGCAAACGGCTTTTACAACATTGGAACCATTGATGATGTTGAGATAACACCATATGCGGAAGAAAGTAAAGTCTCAGCTACAAACCAGGATGTGAATAACGACACTGAAACAGACAAGTGGTATATAAATTCAGACAGGCTGGAAGTATCGTACACGGCAGCCGTCGATGATGGATATTATGGTGTGATACTAGTTGCTGGTAGACACGTGCCCACGAAAGATGATGAAATTTATTATATCGACCAAGTAACTGCTGAATCAAACACCGTTGAGTTCAATGTGTGGCCTATATTGCCGAAGACAACTACCGACTTGACTATTTACATATCAAGTGATGTAGAAGGGTCTGACCTTGTTTCTATCCCACTTAGTTATGTCGTTGGTGCAGAAGTAACTGCTTCTTCATATGAATTAGGTGATGTGGATGATAATGGAGAGATTGCTCCGTTGGATGCACAACTTATTTTGAAATACATAGTTAACCTAGAAACCTTGACTGAAAACCAGCTTGGTGCGGCTGATATTGATAAAAATGGCGAAGTTGCCCCGCTGGATGCACAGCGCATATTGAAGCATATTGTAAATTTAGAATCCATATATGATTAAAAATGATTATGAAAGGAGAAGAATAATGCAATACATTAAAAAGGTTTTTTCGTTGCTATTAGTTGTGACTATGTTAGTGAGTGTTTGTAGTACCTCAACTTTTGCAGCAACAATAAAAGATGGAACAAATGGAAAAACAATATATCTTTCTACAAGTTACTCAAGTGATAACAAAGGGGAAAACCCGATTACAAGCGTTTCTCAAGGAGATAGCTTTTTTGTGATGGTGAACTTTTCTGGAAATCCAACGAGTGCGGTTTTAGACAGTATGACGGCGTTTGGTCTATATCTTGAATATGATTCTGACAAGATGCAACCAGAGAATAAAGCACCAATGTTGGCAACAGGTGCAAGTATAAACATTAATTTGCTCTCTAATGTTATTGGTGCTACTTGGTCTAGCACTGATGGCATTTCTGAACGAGATGATAACGATAATATACGCATATTTGCGTCAGGAAGTTTGTATCGCATTAAAATGAAGGCTTTAGAAGACCTTGATGAAACGGAACTAAAGAGCTTTAAATTTTTAAATTCAGTTACAATAGATAAAAGTATAAGAAATGCTGTAATTAATGATGGACACAATGATGAATTTACTATTGTCCAGGCTCCCGCCATTGAACTTGGTAAGGTTGAAGGTGAAATTTATTCAGACACTACCGCAGAAGCAATTAAAGGTACGATTAAGTCATTCTCCTTTATTGATGTTTCTGGCAGTATTACAGAATATACTAACTCGGACAGTGAATGGGCTGACTTGACAGTTTCTCTTCCTGCAGAAGGTCTTGAAGTTGGTAAAAACATATTAAAGGCTTCCTACGATGGCTACACTTGTGAGTTTGAAGTAGAAGTTCTTGACAGAGTAGAGAGCATCGCGGTTACAACTGCTCCTGACAAGACTATATATACTGCATTTGAAAAATTTGATAAAGCAGGTATGGTAGTAACCGCAACATATGAAAGCGGCGATACGAAAGATGTAACCGCTGACTGTATCGTTGATACTACTACTGAATTGAAGGTAGAAAATACAAGCTGGACTATTACCTATAGCGGAAAAACAACAACACAGGCTATTACAGTAAATCCTAAACCGATTACTATGCCTGAAGCGTCTGCGGCTGAATTAGTGTATACAGGTCAAGAGCAGGTGTTTGCTTTTTCTGCAGAAGTTGATGAAGACTATGTTTCAATCATCGGTGAAGCAAAAGGTAAAAATGTCGGCACTTATAATGTTACAGCGTCTTTAAAAGATAAGGCTAATACAGTTTGGGCAACAGCTGTCGGTGGAACAGAAGATGTGCAGCTTTCGTGGATAATTGGCAAAGCAACAATTACACGCGGTATTGCTGCTATTACAAAAAAGTATACTGCCACATATGCTGAACTTCCGTCTGAAGTAAACATTACCGGTGTGAACAGCGAAACTGTTTCTGCAACAATTTCGTGGTACACAGATGCTGACTGTACTCAAACGGCAGACAGAAACGCTCAGATTGCTACCTTTGAAGATGTAGATGGGGAAGTAGCCCTTTACTACAAAGCAACCGGCATGGATAACTACAATGATTATAAAGGAAATGTTGTAGTTTCTGTTACCGACAAGGATACAGGTAGAATCGAATGGGATACACTCCCTGTAGGCTTTACTAAGACTGGAGATTATGCTGCAACCGTTACATATAGTGAAAACGGTTATGAAATCAATGAGTCTATGTTTGCCGTAAAAGATAAAAACGGCAGTCCGTTGGTTAACGAAGAAAACATCACACTCAGTGTGAATAGACTCACTGATGCAGGCAGCTATAATATTGTTGTTAGGTATGAAGACAAAGACAACAAGGCAGAGCAAGAATTTACTGTTGTTGTAAATCCCAAATCTATTGAAGGACTTAAAGTTTCTTTAAAGGTTGGTGATGGAAGCGCAGTAGAAACAAGTAGTGAAAATCCTTTATTAATAACATATACAGGTAGCGAAATCGCACCTGTGGTTACAGGCGTAGAGGGTTTGGTAACCGGAAATTATTCTGTTGACGGCGAAGGACAGGATGTAACGCTTGCTGCAAAAGATGTAAGTGATGTTGCATACTTAATTGCGGTTAACGGAACCGGAAATTATACCGGAACTGCTTACGGCTACTGGAACATTACTCCGGCAGAAATCAATGTTTCTGCAGCGACAGTTTTAGACAAGGTATATAACGCAGCAACCGAAGATGCAACTATAACAAATGTGTTATTTAGTGGATTAAAAGGTGAAGAAGCCCTTGAAAAAGGCGTGGATTACGACATTGTAAGTGCTGTGTATGCAGATAAGAATGTAGGCGAAAATGTAACGGTTAATGTTACAGTAGCGTTGAAAAACACTGCGAAAACGAAGAATTATACATTAAATGCTGCAACTGTTTCAACGACGGGTAAAATCACACAGGCTCAAGCAAGTGTGCTTTCAGCTCCGGTAGTTCAGACCTTGCTGTCTAACGCTGTTGTAGAAGGTGCAAAGGATTATTCCTTCAATCTTGCAAGTGTTATTTCCGGTATTCCTGTTGATGCAGGTGATGTAACATATGCAGTTAAAACCGAAGGTAACTTCGTTAAGAAGATTGGCTCGGGTATTGACGGCTCTGTGCTTAAAGTTAATGTAGAGCAGCCGCAGGAAGCAACAGTAACAGATTCTGTTGTTATTACAGTTTCAAGCGTAAACTATGCGGATGCAGATGTTGCGGTAAACTTCGAATTTAAGAATAAAACTACAGTAGAGATAGTGCTTTCTGATGTAAGCGCAACTTACGGCGATGCTTATACTGTTGCAGGAAGCTATGCAAATCAGCCTAGCGACGGATATACTTGGACTTACAAGTATGTAGGTGTGGATGGTACTGATTATCCTGCTTCTGACATAGCTCCCGTTAATGCAGGTAAGTACAGCATAACTGCTTATTACGAGGATAATACTCCCAATGGCGATATCCCCGGCCATATCGGCGAACAGTCTGCAACACTTATTATCAGCAAAAAGACATTAATAATTGCTGACGGTGATGTTGCAGTTACAAAGGTATATGACGAAACAACCGATGCAGGCACACTTACAGGTACTCTTGCTTTAAGCGGAATTCTTGGCGATGATGAAGTTTACGTTGATATGACTTTGGCCGATGTTTCAGATTACAGTGCTGCCGGTGTTGGTTCTTACACAGTAGAAATCGGCGGTCTTAAGCTTGGTGGTGCCGACAAGGACAACTACAGTATCCCAGAAATATATAGCTTCAGTAACGCAAAAATTACAAAGCAGCTCCAGAGTGCAGTTACGATTAACGACTCAAACGAGGATATCTTCGTAGTTTATGGAGACGGGGAGATTGATGTTGTTATTGGTGGCGGTAACGGCGAAGGTGCCTACACACTGATAAGCTCAGACGACAGCATCCTTAAGCTAAGTGCAAAGAATGACAATACATGGACAGCAGAAATCCTTAAGGCAGGTACAGTTACACTTACAGCATCCAAACTTGGCGACAGCAATTATGAAGCTTCGGAAGAACTTGCAGTATCTTTTGAGATTATTCCAAAGGATATTGTTGAAGGCGACTTTGTAATTGATCTTACTGATAAGGTGTTTACAGGAAGCGAAATCAAACCTGCCGTTTCCTCTGAAACATTGGTAACAGCTACCGATTACAATGTGGTTTACAGCGACAATGTTAATGTGGGAACAGCTACTATCACAATTACAGGTAAAGACAATTTCAAGGGACAACTATCCAAGACGTTTGCAATTGCTGCAAAACCCTTGAACGAGACAGAGTTTACAGTTTCTGGTCTGGTAGAGGGCTATACCTATACAGGTGAAGAAATTGAACCTCTTGTAAACATTGTATGGCAAAATATCGACCTGGTCGCAGATACAGATTATGATATTGCATATACAAACAATACCAATGCAGGAACAGCTACTGTTACCTTCACCGGTAAGGGTAACTATTCCGGAACCCTTGCACAGACATACACTATCAATCCCGCTGCATACACAGGTATCGTTACCATTTCTGCAGATCAAGAAGCTGTAGTTGAAAATACGGTATTGACAGCTAATGCAGCTGCAGGTGGCGAACTTACATATCAGTGGAAGAGAAATGGTAATAATATCGACAATGCAACGGAGATTACATATACTGTAACTTCGGATGATCGAGGTGCAGAAATTTCTGTTGTAGTTACATCCACAGGAAACTATGTAGGTCAGCTTGAAAGTACAGCCATTAGCGTTAACAAAGCTATTTTGACAGGAACTGTTACACTTTCCGGTACAACAGATATTACAGCTACTGTCGAAGAAGCACCGTCAGAAGAACACTATACTATTGTATGGCTGCGTAATGGCACTCCGATTTCCAACATATCAGGAACAACATACACTGTTGGCAACGAAGATAAGGGCTGTGAAATTACAGTAAAGCTCGTTGCAATTAGCGTTGCTTATACAGGAGAAGTGCTTTCTCACAATTCCATTTTGGTTCCCGCTGAGGCTCCTTCATTCGAGCATAATCCGTCAGCTTCTGTGGGAAGCGGTAGCATAACTGTTTCCTTTGGGGCAAGTGCTAACGGTGCGGAAATTACAAACTATCAGATTATGGTGGATGGTCATGTAGTGGCTACTGTGGACGGTAACCAGACAAGGTATACAATAAGCGGTCTTGAAAATGGTACACAGTATACTATCAAGATTGTGGCTATAAACAGTGTAGGAAGTACTGAATCAGAGGAAATTACTGCTACTCCAAGGGCTTATGTTGCTGTTGGCGGCGGGGTAAGCAAATCTTCATATACAATTACTGTAAAATCAAGCCAGGGTGGCACGCTGGCTACAGATATTAAGAAAGCAGAAGAGGGCGAAATTGTTACAATTAAAGTAACTCCCGATGAAGGATACGAGCTGTCAGAATTGTCTGTTGCTGATAAGAAAGGCAATAAGATTGCAGTAACTAAAAATGAAGATGATTACACATTTGTAATGCCAAAAGCTGCTGTTACAATTGACGCAAAATTCACTAAGGCGGATGAGGAAAAAGAAGAAGATCCTGATACAGTTGAATTTGTGGATGTTAACCCCACATCATACTATTATGATGCTGTTAAATGGGCGCTGGAAAATAATGTAACAAACGGAACAAGTGCAAACGTCTTCAGCCCAGATGAAGTATGCACCCGTGCACAGATAGTAACATTCTTGTGGCGTGCTGTAGGAAGCCCGAAGGCTCAGAATTCGGAAAATCCGTTCACAGATATAGCTAAAGGTGAATATTACTATGATGCGGTGATGTGGGCTGTAGAAAATGGCATTACATCAGGTGTTACAGCAACTACATTCGATCCTGATGGATGTGCTAACCGTGCTCAGACTGTAACATTCTTGTGGAGGCTTGCAGCCTCTCCTGCAACAGAAACCGAGAATCCTTTCGGCGATGTAGCAAACGATGCTTATTACAACGGCGCAGTTACATGGGCAGTAAAAGAGAACATAACTAACGGAATAACGGCTACAAGCTTTGGCCCTGATGATGCTTGTACTCGTGCACAGATTGTTACATTCATCTATCGTTACTTTGTTAAGTAAACAAGAAAGTATACAGAATTAAATAAAAAACATAACGGACTG
>JAZNFW010000114.1:0-22067 GCA_045576175.1 Clostridia bacterium
AGGTTGTGTTTTTTCGCCTCGCTGGATTCGTCCTCGCACGCTCGCGCCATACTCGGTATGGCTTAATGCTCGCTAACGACTCATTTCGTTTGCTACGCAAACTCATTTGTCGGCGAGAGACTTCATAGTCGGGAACAAAAGCACATCTCTTATAGCCTGAGAGTCTGTAAGGAGCATACACATACGGTCTATACCAAAGCCTATACCGCCTGTGGGAGCCATACCGATTTCGAGTGCGTTCATAAAGTCCTCGTCGGTGGTGTTTGCTTCCTCATCGCCCTGTGCAAGCTGTTCTTCCTGTGCCTTAAATCTCTCTCTCTGGTCTATGGGGTCATTAAGCTCGGAGTATGCATTTGCCATTTCCCAGCCGTTCATAAAGAACTCAAATCTCTCAACATAGTCGGGATTTTCGGGCTTCTTCTTTGTAAGAGGAGATATCTCAACAGGGTGGTCCATAACAAAGGTAGGCTGAACAAGATGCTCTTCTACAAATTCTTCGAAGAAGAGGTTTAATATGTCGCCCCTCTTATGACGGCCCTCATATTCCACGTGGTGCTCGTCTGCAACCTTTCTTGCTTCTTCGAGAGTTTCTATCTTGCCAAAGTCTACGCCCGAATATTTCTTAACGGCGTCTACCATAGTTATTCTTTCAAACGGCTTTCCAAGGTCCATCTCTATGCCGTTGTACACGATTTTTGTGGTTCCGAGCACCTCTTTTGCAACATGGCGGTAGAGGTTTTCTGTAAGGTCCATCATACCGTGGTAATCTGTATATGCCTGATACAGCTCCATAAGAGTAAACTCGGGGTTGTGGCGTGTGTCAAGGCCCTCATTTCTGAAAACTCTGCCTATTTCATACACTCTTTCAAGTCCGCCTACTATAAGACGCTTTAAGTACAATTCCAAAGAAATTCTAAGTTTAAAATCTTCGTCAAGTGCGTTGAAATGTGTTTCAAACGGACGGGCAGCAGCACCGCCTGCATTTGACACAAGCATGGGTGTCTCCACCTCTAAAAATCCCTGTCCGTCCAGATAGCGACGAATGGACGAAAGAATCTTAGAGCGTTTTACAAATGTGTCCTTAACCTGCTCGTTCATAATAAGGTCTACATATCTTTGGCGATACCTAAGGTCGGGGTCGGAAAGTCCGTGGAACTTTTCGGGGAGGGGACGAAGCGATTTGGAAAGAAGAGTGATAGAATCCACTCTTACGGAAATCTCGCCTGTCTGTGTGGTAAATACCTCACCTGTTGCACCCACTATGTCGCCTATGTCAAGCTTTTTGAAGCGATTGTACTCATCTTCGCCGAGGATGTCCTTCTTTACAAAAAGCTGTATTCTGCCCTGTAAATCGGCTATGTGGACAAAACCAACCTTGCCCATGCCTCTTTTGGACATAATTCTTCCTGCTACGGTTACAGTCTTACCGTCTAATGCAGATATCTTTGCTTTTATGGTCTCTGTTTCGTCGGAGCCTCTTTTTGTAACCTCTCTGTCTTCCTCGGTGTAGTCTCCTATAATCTCTTGTGAGGTGTGAGTTCTGTCGAACTTAGTTATTTCGAAGGGGTCTCTGCCTTCAGCCTGAAGCTCTTTTAATTTGTCTCTTCTTACCTTAAGAAGTTCGTTTAAGTTTTCCTCTGTCTCGATGATTCTGTTTTCCATAGAGACCATCCTTTCTATCTAGTTATCTCAAGTACCTTAAACTGTATTGTCTCTCCGTTTGGAAGTAGTACATCCACTGTGTCGTCTGCTTTGTGGCCCAGTATTGCACTGCCTATGGGCGATTCGTCCGAAATCTTGCCGTCGTCGGGGTTTGCCTCGGTAGAGCCGACTATTGTGTATATCATTTCTTCTTCAAACTCCACATCGTAGAGCTTAACCTTTGAGCCGATGGTAATAACATCGGTGCCTACATCGCTCTCAGATACAATCTGAGCGTTTTTGAGCATATTTTCTATAGTTGTAATTCTCTGCTCCATAGCTGCCTGAGCATCCTTGGCTGCATCGTATTCTGCGTTTTCACTAAGGTCGCCGTAGCTTCTGGCTTCCTTGATTTTTTCGGCAATTTCCGCTCTTCCCTCTACCTTGAGAGTGCGTAGTTCTTCTTCCAGTTTCTTGTATCCCTCAGGTGTCAAAATGAATGGTTTTACTGCCATCTTACAATTCTCCTTTAAAAATACACTATGCGCATAGCATACTGCCTGCACAATTACAATATTATAACCAACTTGTTACAAAAAGTCAAGCATTTTTCATATAATAGTAGAAAAAGGACAAGCTCTTTTAAAGATTAACCTTTTTGGTATATAGTAAAACAAAAAAACAAACGCTTATCAAAACAAGCTGTTTGCTAATTTGATAAGCGTTTTTCGTATGTTTAAAATTACGCCTTGCCAACAGAACCAAAGAGTTCCATTTTTTCCTTAACTGTTTCCTTGATGGCTTCGAATCCGGGAGCAAGTACTTTTCTGGGGTCAAAGCCCTTGCCAACTAAGTCTTTGCCTTCTTCTATATACTTTCTTGTCGCCTGGGTAAAGGATATCTGGCACTCGGTGTTTACATTTATCTTGCTAACGCCAAGAGAAATTGCCTTCTTTATCATATCTGCAGGGATACCTGTACCGCCGTGAAGAACGAGAGGCATGGGATTTGTAGCCTTGCTTATCTCTTCGAGAACATCAAAGCGGAGACCTGCCCAGTTTTCGGGATATTTGCCGTGGATGTTGCCGATGCCTGCTGCGAGCATATCAACACCTAAGTCTGCTATCATCTTGCACTCATTTACATCTGCAACCTCGCCGCCGCCTACAACGCCGTCCTCTTCGCCGCCGATTGAGCCAACCTCAGCCTCTACGGAAATGCCCTTTTCGTTTGCGATTCTTATGATTTCCTTTGTTTTTTCTATATTCTCTTCTATGTCGTAGTGAGAGCCGTCGAACATTACGGAAGAAAAGCCTGCTTCTATTACCTTAAGAGCATGCTCGTAGCTACCATGGTCCAAGTGAATTGCCACGGGAACTGTAATGCCAAGCTCCTCTATCATACCCTTTACCATGCCTACAACTGTTTTGTAACCGCACATATATTTGCCCGCACCCTCGGACACACCGAGAATTACAGGCGAATTAAGCTCCTGTGCTGTAAGAAGAATAGCCTTTGACCACTCAAGATTGTTTATATTGAACTGACCTACAGCATACTTGCCTTCCTTTGCCTTTAAGAGCATTTCTTTTGCCGATACTAACATAGATTATGTCCTCCTTGGTTCTAGCTTTTATATAATAATTATACCCGTTATACAAGAATATGTCAAGAATTGTTAAAGTCCTAAAAGTTTCTTTGCGTTTTTATAAAAAATCTTATCTTTGTCATCTTGGGAAAGCTCCAAAGTGTCTATAAGACGCATTTCCCACGAGGGTCTGTGCCAGGGCATATCCGAGCCGAAAAGAAGTCTGTCGGGCGTATGCTTTTCTATAATTTTCTTTGCAAATTCCCTGGGCATAGCTGCGTAGCCAAAGGACAAATCAAACCACACATCAAGTCCGCACAGCTTGCCGAGTACCTCTTCATAACACCCAAGACCGCCCCAATGAGCAAGCACCACGGGCGAATCGAAATGCTTTAGTGCATTTAGCACATTACTTGGCATACAGTGATACGGCGGGGCAAATCCAAAATCGTGCCCCGCATGAAAAAGCGTTACAAGACCAAGCGAGGAGATTTTCTTATATATTGGCTTCATCCTGTCCTCGTCAACATAAAAATTCTGATATTCGGGATGAAGCTTAACCCCCTTAAGACCCATAGACTTTATTCTCTCAAGCTCACACAGGGCATCGGGCGAATCGGGATGAACAGAGCCAAAGGCATAAATGTCTTCCATAGCATTAAGCGTGAGGGCAAAGTCATTTACATTAGTCTGCTGCTTTGGGTTCGTGGCGATGGACTGCACCACGGCTATATCCACTCCGTCCTTTTCCATTTCGCATTTTAAAGATTCTATTGTTCCGTCTGTCTGCGCCTTAAGTCCGCCCGACACAAAGGACAGCTTATCCATAGCTTTTTCAGCAACTGTCTTTGGAAAGGCGTGTGTGTGAAAGTCTATAAGCATAGGTCTACCTCTTTTCTCGTTGCCACAAGTACCATAAATTCTGCATTCTGCATTCAACATTCTGCATTCTTAATTTTACCACAAGTTCCACAGGATTTCAATGCTCTATATTATAAAAAGCATCCTCGGCGTTAGGGTAGCACGCACTCTCTCCAAGCTCGTTTTCAATACGGAGTAGTCTGTTGTACTTGGCTGTTCTGTCGCTTCTTGAAGGTGCTCCTGTTTTAATCTGCCCTGCATTTACCGCAACGGCAAGGTCTGCTATGGTGGTGTCCTCGGTTTCGCCGCTTCTGTGCGATATTACCGCAGTATAGCCTGCCCTCTTTGCCGTTTCTATTGCCTGAAGGGTTTCGGTGAGTGTGCCTATTTGATTTACCTTTATAAGAACTGAGTTTGCAATATCCTTTTCTATGCCCATTTTAATTCGCTCGTTGTTTGTAACAAAAAGGTCGTCGCCCACAAGCTGAATTTTATCACCTAGTTCTTTGGTAAGAATTTGCCACGCATCAAAGTCATCCTCGGAGAGTGCATCCTCTATGGATATTATGGGATACTTATCACAAAGCGATTTCCAATAGTTTATAATCTCGCCCGAGGTCATCCTAAGTCCGCTCTTTGGCATAATGTAGTCTCCTGAATCGGTCATCCACTCTGTAGCGGCGGCATCTATGGCAAGCATAAATTCCTCGCCGCACTTGTAGCCGGCTTTTTCTATAGCCTCGCATATTATTTTAAGGGCATCCTCGTCCTTTTCCAGAGAGGGTGCAAAACCGCCCTCGTCGCCCACTCCTGTGGAAAGCCCCTTTGATTTTAAGAGTCCCTTTAATGCGTGAAACACCTCTGTTGCAGCAGTTAATGCATCCTTGAAGGTAGAAAAACCAACGGGCATTATCATAAATTCCTGTATGTCTATGTTGTTTCCGGCGTGTGCACCGCCGTTTAATATATTCATCATGGGAACGGGCATTGTTGAGGCACGGCTGCCACCTATATACTGATAGAGCCCAAGTCCGAGTGCATTTGCCGCCGCCTTTGCGCAAGCCAGCGAGACCGCAAGGGTAGCATTGGCTCCGAGCGATGACTTGTTTTTTGTGCCGTCCAGCTCTATGAGAGCCTTGTCTATAGCCATCTGGTCGAGCACATTCATACCCGATATTTTTTCAAATATCACAGTGTTTACATTGTCTACGGCTTTAGAAACTCCTCTGCCGCAAAACCTCTCGCCGCCATCTCTTAATTCACAGGCTTCGTAAGCTCCTGTTGAAGCACCCGACGGGACTGCCGCCCTGCCCACATATCCATCGTCGGTTACAACCGTAGCTTCAACGGTGGGGTTGCCCCTCGAATCGAGAATTTCCATAGCACAAACATCCACAATCTCAATAAACTGTCTCAAACTATCCACTCCTAAAAAAAGAAATACACCGCAAAAGCGGTGTATTTAGTTTGTCCTGTCTTCTATTTTGTATTCATTTTTACAATATCTTGGGAGTCCATAATTATGGTGACGGGTCCATCGTTTAAAAGCTCTATCTTCATATCCGCACCAAACACGCCTGTTTTTACCGTCTTGCCGATAAGTGCCTGTGTTTCCTTTACGAAAATTTCGTAGAACTCATTTGCTCTGTTTGGCTCAAGGGCAGATACAAATGACGGTCTTCTGCCGTGGGATACATCTGCATAGAGAGTAAACTGGCTTATAGCAAGAACCTCTCCGCCCACATCGTCAAGACTTAGGTTCATCTTTTGGTTTTCGTCTTCAAATATTCTAAGTCCTACCATCTTGCGAGCCATAGGAACGATGTATTCTTCCTTATCGCCCTCGCAAAAACCCACAAAAGCTAAAATTCCTTTTCCTATGCTTGAGTGAACCTTGCCGTCTATTGTAACTGAGGCGTTTTTTACTCTTTGGATTAGAATTCTCATTTTTTCTTTTTACCTGTGGGGTTGCCAAGGCACGCGTGCCAGATTATGCTCACAAGTGCATAAAGAACAAGCGATACCGAAAGCACTCTGAACACTCCCGAAGCCCAGTTGCCTTCAAAGAATGTACCCTCTACGATATTTACAAATATATTCGGTCTGTTGTACATAAAGAAAAGTCCAAAGCCTAAAATGAGTGTGTAAATTACATATTCAATAAGGTGCTTCTTTTTCTTTTTTACAGCGTTATACGCAAATGCTGCCGCTCCTATCCACAGTGCCACACCAAAGTATCTCGATGCCGCCATAGCCAGCTCAACATTTGCAGGGTTGTGCTCGCCGATATACACAAACATAAGCATCACAAAGCCTGCCATAGCCATTACCGTGGTAATGAGAGCAAGATTTGAGTGATGCTCGCATCTTTCGTTTCTTATATACTTGTTGACTTTCTTTTTTCTGTCCATCAGTATTCTCCTTAATATTTTTTCACCAGTCGCCCAGCTCGTACATAACTGCGGATACTGCCGCCACAGGTGCCGTCTCACAGCGTAGAATTCTGGGGCCGAGTGTCACGATGTGCGCACCCTTCTTTTCTGCCAGATTAACCTCTTCTTCATCAAAACCACCCTCGGGGCCTATGATGATTGCTATTTTAGTGTAAGAACTATTTTCTCTTAAAACCTCTTTTAAAGAAGTGTTCTTCTCGTTTTCGTATGGCAATACATACAGTGTGTCGGGCGAAAAGCCCTCTACAGCATCCTCAAATTGTATGGGCTCGCACACAACGGGCACTATGCCTCTGCCCGACTGCTTGGCTGCCTCTTCGGATATTCTCTGCCATCTCTGTCCTTTACCCGAAGACTCTCTTATCTTAACCACGGTACGCTTCATAACGGTGGGCACAATTCTGTTTACGCCCAGCTCCACGCACTTTTGGATGATATACTCCATTTTGTCGCCCTTGGGAAGACCCTGGTAGAGAGTGATTTGTATATTGCTTTCGTTTTGGTTTATTTTCTTTTCCAGAATGTCCAGTGTAACAAGGTCCTTGCCGATTTCTCTTATTGAGCAAAGATAATCGTGCCCCTCGCCGTCACAGACGCTTACGCAGTCTCCCAAAGACAGCCTCAACACCTTTGCCATATGCTTTACATCATCGCCTGATATCCTTACCTCGCTGCCTGTAATGGAATCCGCCAAAGCGAAAAACCTGTGCATATTTAAGTCTCCTCAATAGTTATTCCTGTACATTTAGTATAACATACACAATATGTGCTATGCAAGTGGTTTTTTATTTTGGGTTATACTGCACCAGCCGTCCTCTGTCAAAACAGTTGTTACGCTCATATTCTCCTTTGCCATGGCATCTAAGACATCGGCAAGCCTTTCCTCTATAATTCCCGAGCAAATAAAAACTCCGTCCTCGGCCATGAGTTTTTTAACCGTAGGCAGAAGTGCTATTATTACATCTGCCACGATATTTGCAACAATTACATTGTATTTATCTTTGGAAAGGATGTCAAAAAGAGCCTTATCGTTTGTTATATCGCCTGCGTACACCTTGTACTTCTCTTTATCCACTTTGTTTCTGTCGGCATTTTCGTATGCCACATGGATGCAGTTTTCGTCTATATCTACCGCATTTGCTTTCTTTGCGCCCAGCATAAGAGCTATTACGGAGAGTATTCCGCTTCCGCAACCGGCATCTAATAGAACTGTATCCTCATTTACATATTTTTCGAGCTGTTTTATGCACATTTTGGTGCTTGCGTGTGTGCCCGTCCCAAAGGTCATTCCGGGATTTACGGTAAATATTATCCTGTCGGTATCGCCCTCGGTCTGTGCCCATTCGGGCTGTATGAGAATCTTCTCGCCAACTTCAATTGGCTTAAAGTACTCTTTCCAGTTATTTGCCCAGTCTTCTTCGTTCATATTGGAGGTTTCTATAGTAAGTTTTCCAAGCTCGCCCTCTGCATCATTTTCTTTAAGAGAAGAAAGTGCTGTCTGCACATGTGCGAGAGTATCGGGTGCCGAGGGGTTGTTTTCTATATAGAACTTAACCTTGGTTTCGCCCTTTTTGGACTCCAAAAGCTCGTCGGCCACATAATCCCAGTACTTTTTGTTATCTTCCAAAAATTCCAAAAATTCCGCCTCGTCCTCTATTTCAAAGCCGGAAATCCCGACATCTTCAAGTGCACTGCACACAGCATCCTGACCAAAGCTTGTTGTATATACACTAACACAAATCCATTCCATATTGCTACCTCCCGAGAGTGCTGACTTATTATATATAAATAATATTACTTATTTATCCTTTTGTCAAATGAGGGAAAAAATACTTGATATCAAGGCGAAAAAAGGCTATAATCTATAATGAGGTGATATGCTTGAAAAATCTTGCAAAGCCCGCAGTTATAAAAGAAATTTTAGGGAAATACGGCTTTAGCTTTTCAAAATCGCTGGGGCAGAATTTTTTAATAGACGAAGGAGTGCTATTAGACATAACCGAAAGTGCCATGATAGATGATGCCTGCGTTTTAGAGGTCGGCCCCGGCTTTGGCACACTTACACAAAGGCTGTGCGAAAAGGCAAAAAAGGTAGTCTGTGTGGAAATTGACTCCTCGGCAATACCGATACTTAAAGAAAATCTAAAAGAGTGCGATAACCTTAAAATAATACACGGCGACATTATGAAAACCGACATAGCCGCCCTTTGCAAAGAGGAATTTGGAAATGAAAGGGTAAGAGTGTGTGCAAATCTTCCGTACTACATTACAAGCCCTGTAATAACAAAGTTTTTGGAAAGCAATCTTCCCATAGACTCCATAACGGTTATGATACAAAAGGAAGTGGCACAGAGGATTTGTGCAAAGCCGGGCACCAAGGACTACGGCGTGCTCACACTTATGGCTGGCTTTAGGTCGAAGGCAGAGATTGTAACGGTTGTGCCGTCTTCGTCATTTATGCCGCCACCAAAGGTGGAATCGGCAGTTATAAAGCTCTCTATTACCGACAAGCCAAATGTAGAGGTAGACAGCGAAAAGACTTATTTCAAGGTAATAAAAGCCGCCTTTGCCCTAAGACGAAAGACGCTTAGTAACGCTCTTTGCTCCGGTCTTGGCAAATCCAAGGCGGAGATTTCGGATATACTTAAAAAAGCCGATATAGACGAAAAAAGACGAGGCGAAACTCTTACAGATGAAGAATTTGCTCGTATATCAAATTGCTTATAAGGAATGATAATATGGTAGGACTTATAGTAGAAGGCGGTGCAAGCCGCACATATTTTGCAGTGGGTGTAATGGATGCTATGATGGAAGCGGGAATTCCCGTAGACTACATAACGGGTGCATCCGCAGGCATTTCCAACGCCATGAACTACGCCACAGGTCAGATAGGCAGAGGCATCAAAATAGGCACAGAATATGTTCCCAAAAAAGAATACAGCGGTTTAAGGCATCTTTTTAACCCCAAAAACCGCTCTCTTTACAACATAGACTATGTTTTTACAAAAGTTCCAAACGAACTTGTGCCCTATGACTACGACAAATTCCCTTCCTTTAAGGGATATGCCGAGGCGGCTGTTACAGATGTGGAAACGGGAGAGCCTCATTACATAAAGCTCACAAACCCCAAGGAAGGCTGGGATGTGCTTGTGGCAAGTTGTTCACTGCCCCTTATGTTCCCTATGGCAAAAATAAACGGCAGAAAATATATGGACGGCGGAATAGCCGACTCCGTTCCGTTCCGTCGTGCTCTGGATGTGGGCTGTGACAAAATAATAGTTATTCTTTCAAGAGAAAGAGACTATGTAAAAAAAGAGGGAAAGGGCGAGGTGCTCTCTTCTTACGCCTTTAGAAAATATCCCAAGTTTGCCAAGGCACTTAAGGAAAGAAGCCTTATGTACAATTCTCAGCGAAAAGAGCTCTTTGGTCTGGAAAAAGACGGAAAAGCCTTTGTTATCGCTCCCGCCGACACAAAACAATGGCGCAGAACAGAAAACGACCCCGTGAAAATAAAAGAAATGTACGACGAGGGCTACCTTACAGGCAAAAAAGAAGTAGAAAAACTAATGGAGTATCTTAAAATCTGACTATGAAAAAATTACTGGAAATCTTTATTACCTTTTTTAAAATAGGTGCTTTCACCTTTGGCGGAGGATATGCCATGATTCCTCTCATACAAAGGGAAGCGGCGGAAAACAAAAAATGGGTGTCCGATGATGATATACTAGACATTGTGGCAATAGCAGAATCCACACCCGGACCTATAGCCATAAATGCGGCAACCTTTATAGGCTACAAGACTATGGGCCCCTTGGGATCACTCTTTGCCACTCTGGGAGTTGTCCTGCCCTCATTTACCATAATATCCCTTATAGCATTTCTCTTAAAGGAATTTTCGCATATTCCCGCTGTGCAATATGCCTTCTTCGGCATAAGAGCAGGCGTACTGGCTCTTGTTACAAAGTCACTTTGGACTATGTACAAAAAGGCTCCCAAGGGCTATGTGGCAACTGTAATATGCGCACTCGCACTTTTGCTTGTTGTATTTTTCCATATAAATGCTCTTATTATAATAATAGCTAGTGCTTTGGTAGGATATATAGTGTCTGCACTTAAGCAAAGGAGGGAAAGTAAATGATTTTAATTCATCTTTTCCTCACCTTCTTTAAAATCGGTGCCTTTACCATAGGCGGCGGCTATGCTATGCTTCCTCTTATTCAGGAAGAGGTACTTAAGAATAACTGGGCAAGCATTAAGGAAGTTATAAACTTTGTGGCTGTAAGCGAAAGTACCCCCGGCCCCTTTGCCGTAAATATGGCAACCTATGTGGGCATTGTGCAAAAGGGACTTTTGGGAGCGTTTTTCTCAACACTCGGCGTAGTTCTGCCATCATTTATAATAATTCTCATAGTGGCAAGGTTCTACGAAAAATTTAAGGAAAACCGCATTGTTTCCGCCTGTATGACGGGCATTAAAAGTGCAGTTGTTGGTCTTATAGGGGCGGCACTTTTGTCTATGGCAAAGGCGGTGTTTTTTCCCGAAGGATTTAAAGACATTAATGCACTTTCTCTTTTGGTGTCCTGTCTCATATACCTTTCTATGCTTATTCTGTCATTTAAAAAGATGCTTCATCCGATTGCAATAATTACAATCTCGGCGGTAGTTGGAATTATAGTACTTTCTGTCTTTCCGTCGCTTTTGTAAACCGAACAACAAAAAAACAAAGGCAATTCCTATTTCGAAAATGGGAATTGCCTTTTTGTGCTTGGCGGGAATGTAAAAAAAGATGCAGAATAAGTGAACTGAGCCGTGGCAAGCTTGCTTGCGAGGGGGACCCGAAGGTGTATAGAGATACACCGAGAGGCGAAGTTCGCTTAGAGCTTATAGGCTAAAAATATGAGAAATCTGCAATTTTGCAGATTTCTACATAATTTTTTACTGTTTTGCTTTTCTTTTGCGTTTTGGATTGTCAGCAATCAAGCCTACAAGCGCTCTGCGCTTTTTTTACATTCCCTTTTTTGTTTTCTTTTAGAGGAGAGTTTTTATAAGCTCTTCTTTTGTCTTGTCGCTTAAATATCTTGGTGCTATGTCAAATGCTGTCATACAGCCCTTGTTGCCTTCTTTGTTAAGAGTGTATGCTGCTCTTGCATATGCAGTAATTACAGATGCGGTAAATTCGGGGTTGGAATCAAGCTTTAAGCTATATTCTATAATGTGCTTGTTTTCGCCATCTGCTCCGGTCTTTCCGCTTCGTATTACAAATCCGCCGTGCGGAATTCCGCCGTGTTCTGCCTTTAATGTTTCCATAGATATAAAGTGAACTGTGGTGTCGTAATCTGCAAAGTAGTTTGGCATAGTTACGATTTCTTTTTCTATTCGCTCTTTGTCTGCGCCATCTTCGGCTACCACAAAGCACTCTCTTAGGTGCTTTTGTCTTACAGTGAGATTTGGCGCTTCGCCATTTCGCACACTGTCTAATGCGCTCTGTATGGGTATTGTGTACTGTCTTGCATCAAGTACGCCATCTATCTTACGGATAGCGTCGGAATGGCCCTGGCTTACGCCCTTACCCCAGAAGGTGTAGTCCTCACCATCGGGAAGTATTGCTCCTGCATACATTCTGTTTACAGAAAACATTCCGGGGTCCCAGCCTACAGATATTACTGCAACCTTTCCTGCCTCTTGTGCACTCTTATCCACATTTGCAAAATGCTCGGGAATTCTTGCATGTGTATCGAAGCTGTCTACCACATTAAAATATCTTGCCATTTCGGGAGTCTGCTCGGGAAGGTCTGTGGCACTTCCGCCGCAGAGTACCATTACATCTATCTTATCTTTCCAAAGCGGTGCATCTTCTGCTTTAACCACACTTACACCCTCTGTTCTTATCTTAACTCCATCGGGGTTTCGTCTTGTAAAAACTGCGCAAAGCTCCATATCGCTTGCCTTGTTTACTGCAAGCTCCACGCCCTTGGCGAGATTTCCATAACCGAAAATACCTACTCTTATCATTTATATCATCCTCTCTGATTGTCACTCTCCAGCCTTGTCGCTGATAGATTTTATTGCTGTTAAATAATTCTTTTCAACTTCACTAAGTGTTACTGATTGGTACTTTTTGTATTCTTCCTTTGCTTTGTTAATTGCCTGATTATGACTTATGCTGCCTGAACCAATAAGCAGATTTTCGCCACTCATCGTAAGAATCCTATCCAGATGTCTGGACCAATCGTGCATTGTCATAAATTCTTCGCGCTGCGCTTGTCTTTCTGCAAAATCAAGATATCCGGAAACAATCTGCCCCAAAGAGCGAAGTTCCTTTTCGTCAAGATAATTCTTGGCAACCAAAGCATCGCTCAAATGCGGTCTGCTCCCCTTAAACGAAGTTAACCCCATAAATTCTTTCTCGCCATCTGCCCTATTATATATGACTTCGGCAGCAGTTTGCCCGTGAACAGCGTAATGGATTTTGTTCTGAACTTTTTTGAAAAATTCTATGGATATTTCGGCTTTGGGGTCGTAGTCAACACTTGTAGCATAGATATCAAGTACTTGTCTGTAGAAAACTTTTTCCGAAGCACGAATATCTCTTATTCTTTCTAAAAGTTCTTGCCAATATCCGTTGCCACCAAGATTTTTAAGCCTTTCATCATCCATGGTGAAGCCTTTTCGTATATATTCATTAAGTCTCTTTGTTGCCCACTGTCTGAACTGTGTTCCTCTTAGCGATTTTACACGATATCCTACAGAAATTATTACATCAAGATTATAATAATCAAGATTTCTCTCCACTTCTCTGCCGCCCTCGGTTTGAACTGTTGCAAATTTTGCAACAGTTGCCTCCGGCAATAGTTCTTTATCTGAATATATATTTTTAATGTGTCTGGAAATGGTCGACTTGTCTCTTTCAAATAGTGCTGCCATTTGGTCCATTGTAAGCCAAACAGATTCATCATAAAATCTCACATCGATTTTTATCTGTTCATCTTCTGTTTTAAACATTATAATTTTATTATCCAAATGCATTAACCCCCATAAAAGAGTTTTTTCTTTGAAAATATCCGACACAGCAAAAACCAGCAAATTCAGCCGGATAAATTAGCGAGTTTAAACTCATTTTACCATAATCTTTTCCTATATTCAACACATTAAATAAAAAATAAGGGACTGTAAACAAACTATGTTTTCTTACAGTCCCTGTTTGAAGTTTTGAGGGGATGTAAAAAAAGATGCAGAATAAGCGAACTAAGCCGAAGCAAGCTTGCTTGCGAGGGGAACCCGAAGGTGTATAAAGATACACCGAGAGGCGAAGTTCGCTTAGAGCTTATAGGCAAAAATATGAGAAATCTGCAATTTTGCAGATTTCTACATAATTTTATTGTTTTGCTGTTCTTTTACACTTTGGATTGTCAGCAATCAAGCCTATAAGCGCTCTGCGCTTTATTTTACATTCCCTTTGTGATTTTTATTTCTTGGATTCAGCTATAATCCTATCTGCTATAAGCTGGGGAGCTTCCTCGTAGTTTGTAATTTCGTAGTCAAAGCTTCCTCTGCCGTTTGTGAGTGCTCTAAGGTCGGTAGCATACTTATTCATTTCGGATGCGGGAACTATAGCTTCTACTTCGGTTGCACCTTCGCCTATGGGGTTCATTCCAAGGATTCTGCCTCGGCGCTTGTTAAGGTCGCCCACAACATCGCCTGTGTAGGCATTGGGCACAACAACCTTTGCTGTTCCTACAGGCTCTAAGATTACGGGCTTAGCCTTGGGAATACCCTCTTTATATGCAAGAGATGCAGCGGTCTTAAACGCCATTTCCGAAGAGTCAACTGCGTGATACGAGCCGTCTAAAAGTGTAGCCTTTAGGTTAACCATGGGGTAGCCTGCGAGAACACCCTCTGTCATAGCATCTTTTATGCCCTTTTCTACTGCAGGGAAGAAGTTCTTGGGAACTGCTCCGCCGACAACCTTCTCTTCAAACACAAGCTCATCTGCTACGCATGGCTCAAACTCAATCCAAACATGGCCGTACTGACCGTGTCCGCCGGACTGTTTCTTGTGCTTGCCTTCTGCCTTTACCTTTGCCTTGATTGTCTCGCGGTAGGGAGTCTTTGGCTCGGTGAGGTTTACGGACACGCCGAATTTTCCTTCGAGCTTGGAGCAGATTACATTTATGTGCTGTTCGCCCACGCCCGATATTATGGACTGGTGTGTTTCGTGGTTACGCACAAGAGAGAAAGTTCTGTCTTCACTTGCAAGCTTGTTAAGACCTGCACTTATCTTTTCTTCATCGCCCTTTGCCTTTGGCTCTATCGCCATAGAAAGAACAGGTTTGGGGAAGCTTATTGCACCTATTGCAACGGGGAAGGAGCTGTCGCAAAGAGTGTCGCCTGTTTCTGTAACAGAAAGCTTGGCTGTAGCACCGATGTCTCCTGCACAAAGCTCACTTGCCTCTGTCTGCTTTTTGCCTCGTACCACATAAATCTTGGATACCTTTTCATCCTTGCCCTTGGCGGGGTTTAATAAAACTGTGTCGGGCTTTATCGTTCCGGATAATACCTTAAAGTAGGAAAGCTTGCCAACATAGTTATCTACAACTGTCTTAAACACATGTATAACTGTTGGTTTTGCGCTGTCGCATACTATTTCGGCAATTTCGCCGGTCTTTTTGTTTTCGCCCTCAATATGTATAAATTCGTTGGGGCTGGGCATATAATCTGCTATTGTGTTCAAAAGATGGGTAATACCGATTTTTGCAGCAACACTTCCGCAGATTACAGGAACTACTGTGCCGTCCTTAATACCAACCTTTAACGCTGCCTTGATTTCGTCCTCGGTAAATTCTTCGCCTGCGAAGTACTTTTCCATATATTCTTCGCTTACCTCTGCCACAGCTTCTAAAAGAAGGTCACGGCTTCTGTCCGCTATTTCCTTGTGGGTAGCGGGAATTTCCTCATAGCGATGTGTGTCGCCCTCGGGTGAGAACATCTTGGCACGCATCTTTATTACATCTACAAAGCCTGTAAGGCTGTCTCCCTCTTTTATGGGGAAGGTAAAGGGCGCTATAGCTTTGCCGAAGGCGTCATTTAACTGCTCCACAACCTTTGCATAATCTGCCTTTATATCATCGAGCTTGTTTACAAATACAATCTTAGACTTCTTTGCAGCAATATTCCAAGCTCTTTCGGTACCTGCACTTACGCCGGATTTACCGCTTACTACTATAAGAGCTGTGCCGCACACAGATGCACCCTCAAGCTGTTCGCCTACAAAGTCAGGGGTACCGGGCGTGTCCAAAAAGTTAATCTTTGCATCGTTCCACTCTATAGGAATAATGGAAGTATTAATAGAAATACCTCTCTTTATTTCCTCGGGATCGAAGTCGGATACTGTGTTGCCATCCTGAGTAACTCCTACACGGTCTATAACACCTGCCTTATGAAGCATAGCTTCGCAAAGCGAGGTTTTACCTGCGTTGGAATGTGCAAGAATACACACATTTCTGATTTTTTCTGTAACAAACATTTCCTTACCTCCTTAAATTGTATAATATACATATTACATATTTCGCTCTTTTTATGTTCTTTTCCTTTTTTCTTACGCCTTAATAGGTAACAAAAATAAACGGAAATTTATGTACATTTTGCACAAATTATGTCTTTTCGCCTTGTTTTTTTGGTATAATGTGCAGTACAGAATACGAGAAGAGTCCGATATAAAACAGCTTTCTTCAAAAAGCGCCTGTTTTAATTTCTTCATTATATATTACTTTTTTTAAAAAAGGTCTTTACAAATCGTTTTCTTTATAGTAATGTAATTGTTAGCAGTTATTTTGGAGATGATAGATTGAAAAGTGAGATACTTTGGCTCTGGCTTCAAAATTGCACAGTTACAAGAGCAAAACAGCATAGGCTCTTAAATGAATTAGGTGATATTTCAGCTATATACAGTGCAGGCGTTTTGGAGCTTTCCAATCTGGGATTTCTAAGTCCCGAGGATATAAATTCTCTTATAAATAAGGACCTCTCCGATGCAGAGGCTCTTTTAAAGAAATATAAAGATATCAGTGCAAGAGTTATTCCTATAGACAGTGAGGATTATCCAAAGGCACTTAAAAATATTCATCAGCCACCCACGGTGCTCTACGCACGCGGAAGCTTTTTGGATTTTAACTCTATGGTGTCTGTGGCTATGGTCGGAACAAGAAAACCCTCAAACTACGGACGGCAGATAGGCTACAACATAGCAAGAGAGCTTAGCGCAAGCGGTGTTGTAGTGGTGAGCGGTCTAGCTATGGGAATAGACGCAAAATGTCACGAGGGTGCACTTTCGGGCGGATCTCCCACCGTTGCCGTAATAGGCTCGGGAGTGGATATTGCCTATCCCAGAACAAACGCCCCTCTTATGAAAAAGATTATGTCCCACGGTGCTGTTATAAGCGAATATCCCCTTGGCAAATATCCCGAGAAATATCATTTTCCCGAACGCAACCGTATAATTGCAGGTATGACAAAGGGAACAGTAGTTGTTGAGGCAGATTTAAAAAGCGGTTCGCTTATTACTGCCCGTTATGCTTTGGAGGAAAACAGAGATGTTTTTTCTGTACCGGGAAACATAAACTCAATGACATCCAAGGGAACAAACTATCTTTTAAAAGACGGTGCATATCCGCTTACATCAACCAGAGATGTTTTAGACCACTACGGAATTACATCGGAAATGAATAATTTTTCGTATAAATCCATAGATATCAATACAGATTCCCCCGAAGGAAAAATTCTCTCCTGTATAGGCGATGAGGCTGTTCATACCGACACGATATGTCAGAACACAGGTCTTGATGCAGGCACTGTAAATGCCACACTTATGATGCTCGAAATAAAAGGAAAGATAATAAAGCTTGCCGGCGGATATTATACCTCGGCAATAAACATATAGAAAGAATAGGAATTTGAAACTATGAAAAAGAAATTAGTGATTGTGGAGTCACCCTCCAAGGCAAACACCATTAAAAAATATTTAGGCTCGGGCTACAATGTTGTTGCCAGTATGGGACATATAATAGACCTTCCCAAAAGCGACATCGGCATTGATACCGAAAATAACTTCGAGCCTAAATACATCACAATAAGAGGAAAGGGCGACCTTGTAAAGAGCTTAAAGAGGGAAGCCAAGAACTCCGCCAAAATCTTTCTCGCAACTGACCCTGACCGTGAGGGAGAAGCTATAAGCTGGCATCTTGCAAATCTTTTGTCTATAGACAAAGATGAAAAATGCCGTGTAACCTTTAACGAAATCACCAAAAAAGCGGTAACTCAGGGAATAAAAGAGCCCCGCGCCATAGATGAAAGCCTTGTGGATGCACAGCAGGCAAGACGCGTGCTCGACAGAATAGTGGGTTACAAAATCAGTCCTATTCTCTGGAAAAAGGTAAGAAAAGGTCTTAGTGCCGGAAGAGTACAGTCCGTTGCCACAAAGCTCATATGCGACAGAGAAGAAGAAATAGATGCTTTCGATTCCAAGGAGTACTGGACAATCGAGGCTACCCTTGTGTCCGGAAAGAAGAAGTTTACTGCCCTCTTCCACGGAAAAGCAGGAAGAAAAATAGCTCTTAATTCCAAAGAGGATGCAGACAAAATCCTTTCGGCACTTGAAGGAAAAGAGTTTTCCGTTACAAGCGTAAAAAGCGCAAAGAAGAAAAAAGCAAGTGCTCCCCCGTTTATTACCTCCACTCTTCAGCAGGAAGCAGGAAGAAAGCTCTCCTTTACATCGCAGCGTACAATGCAGGCAGCTCAGCAGCTCTACGAAGGTATAAACATTAAGGGTAAGGGCCTTATAGGTCTTATTACCTATATGAGAACAGACTCCCTTAGAGTGTCCGACGATGCAATAGCGGGAGCAAGAGAATATATAGAGTCAAACTTTGGAAAGGAATACCTACCATCCAAAGCTAAGATATACAAAACAAAAAAGAGTGCACAGGATGCTCACGAAGCTATAAGACCCACATATCCGGAAATTTCACCCGAGAGCATAAAGGCATCTCTATCTGCCGACCAGTACAAAATATACAAAATTATATGGGACAGATTTATAGCAAGCCAGATGGAAGATGCAATTTTTGACACAGTAAGTGTGGAGCTTGATGCATCAGGCTACACCTTCCGCGCATCGGGGCAGACTGTGGTTTTTGCCGGATTCTCGCTTTTATATACCGAGAGCGACGACTCCGAGGAAAAGAAGATTGCAAAGCTCCCCGCACTTTTAGAGGGCGATACTCCCTCTTGCGACAAAATCGAGAGCGAACAGCACTTTACTCAGCCCCCTGCCCGCTATACAGAAGCGTCTCTTATTAAGCTTCTTGAAGAAAAGGGCATCGGAAGACCGAGTACCTATGCTCCCATCATAACCACAATAATTGCAAGAGGCTATGTGGTGAGAAACAAAAAATCCTTAGTTCCCACCGAGCTTGGCAAAATAGTAAACTCCATAATGTGCGAGAATTTTGAAAAAATCGTAGACATTGGCTTTACTGCCAATATGGAAGAGGATTTGGATAAGGTTGAAGAAGGCACAATCAAGTGGCGCTCCCTTATAGAGAGCTTCTACACACCGTTTGAAAAAACATTAAAAGAAGCTGAAGACAAGATTTCGCACATAGAAATAAAAGACGAAGAGTCTGATGTGGTGTGCGACAAATGCGGACGCCTCATGGTGTATAAGCACGGCAAATTCGGAAAGTTTTTGGCTTGCCCCGGCTTTCCCGAGTGCAGAAACACCAAGGCTATTGTTACATCTCTTGGCATAGAATGCCCCAAATGCGGAAAAGAGCTTATAGAAAAGAAATCCAGAAGAGGAAAGGTTTTCTACGGATGCTCCTCTTACCCCGAGTGCGACTTTACCTCATGGGATAAGCCCACAAAGGAAAAATGTGAGGTTTGCGGCTCAATGCTCTTTGAAAAGCCGGGCAAGGGAAAGAGAAAATATTGCCCCAATTGTGACGGAGATAAAAAATAATGGAAGTAAAAGTAATCGGTGCAGGTCTTGCCGGCTGCGAGGCAGCGTGGCAGCTTGCAAAGAGAAATATAAAAGTTAAGCTTTATGATATGAAGCCCCATCAGTATTCCCCCGCACACAGTTTGCCCACATTCTGCGAGCTTGTGTGCTCCAATTCGCTTCGTGCAGACTCCCTGGAAAATGCAGTGGGTCTTTTAAAGCAGGAAATGAGAGAGCTCGATTCTCTTGTAATGCAGTGTGCCGATATGACCAAAGTTCCGGCAGGCGGAGCACTGGCGGTGGACAGATTTGCTTTTTCAAAGCTTGTTACAAAAAAGCTTGAAGAAAATCCGCTTATCGAAATAATAAACGAGGAAGTAACCGATATAAATCCCGATGAATACACAATCATAGCATCGGGACCTCTTACATCAAGTGAGCTCTACGAGAGCATCCGCTCTTTTCTGGGCGAGGGGTATCTTCACTTCTTTGATGCGGCAGCACCCATAGTTACAGCCGAAAGCATTGATATGACAAAGGCATACAAGGCATCCCGCTACGGCAAAGGAACTGCAGACTATATAAACTGCCCTATGACAAAAGAGGAATATGACCTTTTCTATGATGCACTCATTAGTGCCGAAACCGCCAAGGTTCACGATGCAGACAAGGAAACTGTGTTTGAGGGCTGTATGCCGGTGGAAACTATGGCAAAAAGAGGAAGAGACACTCTTCTTTTCGGACCCTTAAAGCCTGTGGGACTTGAAAATCCTCTAAAGGACAATACCCTCCCCCATGCAGTAGTTCAATTGAGACAAGATAATAAAGAGGCAACTCTTTATAATATAGTAGGCTTCCAGACACATCTTAAGTTTGGTGAGCAAAAAAGGGTATTTTCTATGATACCGGGTCTTAAGGATGCCGAGTTTGTACGCTACGGAGTTATGCACAGAAACACATTTATAAATTCGCCAAAGCTTTTAAACTGTCACTATCAGGTAAGAAAAAACCCCAAGATTTTCTTTGCAGGGCAGATAACCGGTGTGGAGGGCTATGTGGAATCCGCTTCATCGGGAATGGCTGCAGGCATAAATATGGCAGAATATATAATAGGGAGAGAAATGACAGATTTTACAACACTTACCGCAACAGGTGCTCTCTCTCATTATATAAGCGAGGGTTCTGTGGGCAGCTTTCAGCCTATGAATGTGACCTTTGGAATAATAGAAAGCCTTAAAGAAAGAGTAAAAAAGAAGAGAGAAAAAAATGCCCTCATTTCTGAGAGAGCTCTTAAGAAAATTGATGAAATAAAAGAGAACTTACAATAAAACATTAAAATTTTGGATTTTGAACCGCGTATTTTAAAATACGCGGTTCCCTCTTTTTGAAAATCTTTTTTTGTTTTAAATAGGCTTTTTTTTAATTTTTCCTTGAATTTTGCATTTTTTTTTGATATAATTAATGTATATAAGTGTATATATGTGTGGATAACTTTGTCCACAATTATTTTAAAAATGTGGATAATTTTTACCAAGGAGAATTATAAATTATGTTTGGCATTATCGAAACCTGGGAAAACATACTGGAAATCTTAAAAAAGGATATAATGGAAGCTAGCTTTTCTGCGTGGATAGAACCTATAATTCCTGTGGATATGACTGTGGATACCCTTACCCTTATGCTTCCGCACGACTCCAGTAAGCTCATTGTGGAAACAAGATATTTAGAACTTATAGAAAATGCACTCCTTCTCACCACAAAAAGAGAATACAAGGTGGAGCTTATTGTTAAGTCTCCTCTTACAACTGTGGAAAGAAGAGACAAAACTATTATACTAAGGCAAGAGGCAAACATCGGAATGCACTTAAACCCTGCATACACCTTTAACTCCTTTGTTACAGGCAAATCCAACGAGCTTGCCCACGCAATTTCTAAAAATATTGCCCAGTGTGTTGTGGAAGGAAAGTTAAGCGACTACAACCCCCTATTTCTTCACGGCGGTGTAGGTCTTGGAAAAACCCATCTTATGAACGCAATCTGCCACGAGATACTTAGAAAAAGAGCAGAAGCAAAAATCCTCTACACCACAAGCGAGCAGTTTACAAATGACCTTGTAAATTCCATAAAGGATGACAAAAATCAGGAATTTCGCGATAAATACAGAACTGTGGACATTCTTCTTATAGACGATATCCAGTTTATAGGCGGAAAAGAGAATACACAGGAGGAATTTTTCCACACATTCAATGCGCTTTATCAGGAAAACAAGCACATTGTAATTACAAGCGACCGTCCTCCAAAGGAGCTGTATACTCTGGAAGAGAGACTGCGCACACGCTTTGAGTGCAGCGGAATTCACGAAATAAGCCCTCCTGACTTTGAAACCCGTATTGCCATATTAAAGAAAAAGGCAGACCGCATAGATATAGAAATTGCAGAGCCTATATATAGGTACATAGCAGAAAACATCACCTCAAACATAAGAGAACTTGAGGGTGCAGTTAAAATGCTAAAGAGCTACCACAATCTT
>JAZNFW010000115.1:0-4693 GCA_045576175.1 Clostridia bacterium
ATTTCTATCGTAACACTTCCTATTGTCCGCGGAAGAATTCCCTCGGTTGTAAACAAGGTATTTACTTGCTGTACACCGGGCTCTTCTGTAGCGGTAGTAGTTACCGAAGCGGGTATAGCATTAAACCCCAAACACAAGAGCTACGAAATGCTCAAAGAAGATCTCCAGAAGGCTGGAATTAAGACAGTAACTATCGAAGATTTACTTAAAACAGCCTACTCGCTTACAGGCGTTCCCAAGCCGATTGAAACAACCGATAAAATCACTTGTATCGTAGAATACCGTGATGGAACGGTAATCGATGTTATCCGCCAGATTAAGCGCGACTAATTTAGTTCCCAATTTAAAAATTTTTTATAAAACAGGAGGAAATTATTATGAACACAATGCAGGAAACAAGAGCTTTTTTGGAATCTTTAGGTCAGCCCGGAGGAGATTTATACAATCTTCCCGACTCTGAGAAGCGTTTTGACGATGGTTGTCAGTATCGTTTCGAGGTTCCCGGTATCCAGAGCCCCAAGGTAATGAAGGCTCTCTTAGAAGAAGTTGACAGACTCGGCTTCTACATTCACCGTGTAACACAGACAAAAGGTATCTGGACACTTTCTGACGAAGAAATTTCCGAAATGGTAGCATTAGCAAAAGAATACCAGGTAGAATTAGTTTTAGCTATCGGACCCCGTGCTACAACTGATACAAGTGCTTCCGTAAAGAGCCCCGAAGGCGTACGTATGGGTTATCGTCTCCGTGGACAGGATCAGGTTGTTAGAGCTATGGAAGATGTACGTCGTGCTGCACGTCTTGGCGTTCGCACATTCCTCGTATATGACGAAGGTTGCCTCTGGGCAATTGGTAAGGCTCGTGAAGCAGGTCTTCTCCCCGCAGATTGCAAATTCAAGATGTCTGCTCACTCCGGTCATGGTAACCCCTGTTCCGCAAAGCTTCTCCAGGATATCGGTGCTGACTCCTTCAACATTGTAAGAGACTATCAGTTACAGCACTTAGCAGCAGTTCGTTCCGCAATTGATATTCCGATCGACTGCCACACAGAAAACCCCACATCTTCCGGTGGATTTATCCGTCACTACGAAGTTCCCGAAATGATCCGTGTTGCTTCCCCCATCTACTTAAAGACAGGTGGTTCTGTAGCACAGACACACAGCTGGGATTCTACAGAAGCAGATGCAAAGAAGCGTGCTAAGCAGGTTCTTCTCGTTAAGCGCGTAATCGATGCTTACTATCCCGAAGCTACATACTCCCCCAAGGGTTCTTTAAATCATTAATAAAATAGTCCCAAATTACAAAAGAAAGGGATACAAAAATGGAAATCAGAACAATTACAGCACCCTTTACTGATGAAGTATTAAGTCAGTTAAAGGTAGGAGACATTGTAAATGTTTCCGGTATTATATATGCCGGTCGTGACGCTGTTCTTCCAAAAATCGTAGAAATGATTGACGAAGGTACAGTAGAAGAAAACGGCATCAATTTGCAGGGCAGTGTTATTTTCCACACTGCAGTAAGCCCCGCAGGTGTTGGTCCCACATCCAGTAACAAATTGGAAATTGAAGGAACAATGCCCCAGCTTACAGCTGCAGGTATCAGAATGCACTTAGGTAAAGGTGCATTAAAGAAAGAAACCGTAGAAATGTTCAACCAATACAATGCAGTTTACGCAGTTATAGCTCCTGTAACAGCACTTCTCAACAGCAAAGTAAAAGCTAAGAAGTGTGTTGCACATCCCGAGCTTGGTATGGAAGCATTCTATGAGTTGCAGGTGGAAGAGTTTCCCTGCATTATCGCAGCCGCTCATGGCGAGAGCATGTTTTAAGGAGGAGAGAGCAAATGTCTTTTAATTACAATGAAGTAGTTGCAAAGGTGGCGGATACTCTTGTTAGAGCAGGCTCTACCTTCAGCGCAGATAAGAAAGAAGCTTATCGTCGTGCTATAGCATCCGAGGAATTAACTCGCGCTAAATGGAATCTCGAAACAATTCTTGAAAACGCAGAGGTTGCAGAATGCAATCGCAGCCCCTTGTGTGATGATACCGGTATACCTCATGTGTTTATTGAGGTTGGTCCCAACCACTGTGTATCCGGAAGTCTTCTTTCTGCTATAAAAGAGGGTGTTCGCGAAGGTCTGCGTACTCTTCCCGGTCGTCCCATGGCTATTATGGGCGACGACAAGGAAAGAATAGATATGTCTGGTGGCATCAGCCCCGACAGCGATGCTCTCGATACTGCTCCTTTCATTATTAAGGAAGTAGAAGAGGATGTGCTTCGTGTTCATGTTCTTATGCTTGGCGGTGGCCCTGCTATCCGCGGTATCACTCACCGTATATTCCACAAGCATAGTATGGATGTTGTGCTCGATGAAATCGTTAACCGCACAAAAGATGCTACAAAGCTCTTAGGTTGTACACCTTGTGCTGTTGCAATCGGTGTAGGCCGTTCTCAGTACGAAGCTACTGCTCTTATGATGGAAGCAATGGTTTACGGTGATTTTGGCAAGCAGAATGATATGGAACAGTACATTACCGATAAGGTTAACGAGACAGATGTAGGACCTCTTGGCCTTAATGGTAAAACAACAGTTCTTGCTACATTTATGAAGGTAGGTCCTCAGCGTGCAAGTGGTGTGCGTGTAGTTGCTATTCGCCCCGGTTGCTGCTTTGAACCCCGTATAGCAAGTGTTGAACTTTAATCTGTTACGAATATAAGGAGAATATAATTATGAGTAATGAATTCAAACCTATGAAATTCGGATGCGGCAGATATGTTCAGGCACCCGGTGCTCTTGAAATAGTTGGTAGAGAAGCCGAAATGCTTAAGAGCAAGAAGGCTGTTATAGTAGGTGGTAAGAGTGCTTTAGACGCTACAGGCGCAAAGATGGAAAAGAGCCTCAAGGATGCAGGTGTTGAACCCGTATTCTACACAATGACATCCGACTGTACCTACGAAACTCTCGACTACCTTCAGAACACGCTCATCCCTCAGGAAAATGCAGATCTCGTAATAGGTACCGGTGGTGGTAAGGTTATAGATATGGCAAAGGCAGCAGGTAAGTGTAGCGGTCTTCCTGTCATAAATGTTCCCAGCTCTGTTGCAACATTCAACTGCTGGTCTGCAATGAGTGTTATGTACACTCCCGACCACAAGCCGATAGACAGAATCTGGCATTCCACAGAAATCAATGCAGTAGTTATTGATACTCAGGTTATTGCAGATGCTCCTGTTAAGCTCTTTGCTTCAGGTATGGCAGATGCTTTTGCAAAATACATCGAAACAGGCTTTATGGATGAAGCATACACTGTAAACAACACATCTGCAGGTATGTACACATCCAAAGTTATGGCAGGTACAACAAACGAAATTATCTTAAACCGTGGTGAACAGGCATATCGCGATTGTATTGAACACAAGGTTACAGATGATTTTGATGCTTGCGTATTTGCAAATGTTGCTACAACTGCTATTGCAGCAGCTGTAAACTATGGTAATCATTCTTTAATCCAGAGTGGTAACGGAAAGGGTGCAACCTTTGCTCACGCTCTCTACTATGCTTGCAAAGCTAAGTACACCGAAGAAACTGCAGAGTGGTTACACGGTGAAATAGTAGGTCTCGGTTGTCAGGCATCTATGTATGCTTACGAACGCGGCGAGTACGAAACAAAGAATTTTGCCCGCTTTATGAAAGCTATCGGTCAGCCTATGTCTCTTAGAGAATTAGGTCTTGATGTTAGCGACAAGGGTCTTAAAGAACTCGTTGATTGCATGATGGTTGTTTGGGGCAAGCGTCCCGAGGCTCACTGGCCCATCATCTATGATGCACTTCAGAAGATTAAAGGTTAATTGACCTGTGGAAAAAGGAGATCTTTATATGAACATTTCCGATACTTTTATAAATACACTTTTCACATTAAATGAAAGACCTATCTCAAATGACATAAAGAAGGAGGCACGAAAGTGCCTTCTCGACGAGATTGGAACTATTTTCGCAGGTGCAGCTTTTGTAGATGATAAGCTCAAAGCATATCTTGATATGTCTTCCGGTTCTGATTCAACGGCAATTGGGCTTGGTAAGAAAGCATCTCTTCAGAATGCGGCACTTGTTAACGGATTTAGCGGACATGTGCATGATTATGACGATGGTCATCGTTTTTCAAACATTCACCTTGGTTCTGCTGTAATTCCTGCTGTGCTTGCTGTAGCAGAAAAGGAAAATATAAGCATGGACGATGTTTTGCGCGGTATAATAATCGGCTATGAGGCCGGTATCCGTTTGGGAAAATGCATTCAGCCGGCACACCGTGCAAGGGGATTTCATGCATCGGGAACGGTAGGAACAATTGCTGCCGCTATGGGTATTGCAGCTATGCTTAATTTCAGCAAAGAACAGTTCAAGTCTGCTTTGTCTGCGGCTTGCACAAGCTCTGGAGGAATCCTTGAAATGCAGGTGGGAAGTTCCACGCTTAAGCCTTACAACATCGGTCGAGCTGCGCATGATGGTGTTTCGGCGGCTCTTATTGTAAGAGCAGGATTCAAGGGTCCGGATATGCCGCTTGATGGTGAGTTTGGATTTTTCAGAGCAGCAGCAGAAACTTGTAAGCCCGAGGTACTTTCCTTAGAAAATGACAATGGCTATAATATTGTTGGATGCTACCATAAGCCATTTGCTTCGTGCAGACATACAC
>JAZNFW010000116.1:0-60360 GCA_045576175.1 Clostridia bacterium
AAAACAACATTTTTGCAGATACCGGTGCAGGCACCAGAGCAATTATGTCAGTTGGTAGAGATAACACCGCAAGAAACAATGTGGTATATGGTATGGAGTCGGGCGCAAAGTTCAGTGAAAGAAGCGGTGCTGTAACTGCTTTCCCCGGTACCAACGCTAACTATAGTGCTGCATACCAGAGTCTTACAGGCTATGTGACAGATGTTATGCGAGCAAAATACTCCGTATTCAGTAAATGGTACGATGAATTATACTTCGACCCTGCTGAAACTGCAACTGGAACATTTGAAGCTAAAGACAATGTAGCTGAAGGCAATATACATGTCGATGTAACTTCAAAGGGATCCGTTTCCGGTGTTGAATTCACAACTTTGGATAAGAACAGTTTTATCGTCCCGGAGAGTGCTTCAAATGAAGTAAGCATACAGAATAGTGACAACTCGTCTAAGTATACACTCGTTAACACAACACTTGGTCTTGATCAGATATTCACCGATATGGCAAACCACGACTATACAATAAGTAGCGAATTCATAAATACAGGCGATTTTGCTACTAGCTTGTTTACAGAAGACTTTGAACTCATAGAGGGCTTTGATATGGACCGCATTGGTCTTGTGGGCAGCTTCTGGGAAGGTGTAAGCGAAGATAATTCATTTGTGCTTACATATCCTGTAAACCGCCAGATTGCATCAGACGGTTCAGTTACACTCTCGTGGACAAAGGCACTTTATGCAGACAGATATCAGTATGCTGTGTACAATAGTAGTGATAATTCTCTTGTTGCAAGCGGTGAGGTTGATGGATACCACTCAATGGCAATAATTGATGGCGGTCTTGAAGACGGTTCGTATTACTGGCAGGTTACTGCCATAAACGACTCCAAAGAAATGGGCGGTCAGTGGTTATCCAACATGGCTAGCTTCGAAGTTGGAGTGCCTGACTACAGTTTGGCATTTGTCACCTTATATGATTCCAACGGACAGGAAATCTCGGATTTCTCTTCCCTTGCAAATGTTGCGTCTATGACATATGATATAGAAAACAACACAGAGTCCCCTACTTCATACGACATCATAGTTGCAGCATATGGCGGACAATCAGCCCATACGGAAGGTGTCTTTGTTTATGACAGAGGACACGAGGCTCAGGTTGGAGTTACCACCGATACGGTTAGGCTGGAAACACAGACTTGCGAATGTTGTGACCAAATGTGTATATTAATTTGCAAATCCGGCGACTTAGCTAATCCAATTGCTCAGATGTTAATCGCAAAGTAAAGAACTTTGCAAATTAAAATGCTACGGTATTTTATTTTGGTTCCGGTACACTGCAGCTGGAACTGACGGATTATGTTACTCTGTTGAGTAAGGAGTATGTAGTAGAATACATATGTAACATAACTCAAACAGGTGTATAAAAAATAAATGCTTTCTGCGGGATGGCTTCAATATTATAAATACTTCTTTAGGGGTCATCCCCGGATAAGCATATGAAATATATAAATATTACAAGTTTTAAATTGTTAGGAGTAATTTCATGGAAAAAATTATCAAGAGACTACTTTCCATTATACTCACCATAAGTATTTTGGTTGTTTTTCTATGTCCTCAGTTTGCATTTGCCGATGCTTCGGACGCAACCGTTGTTATTGACGAATTCGAAGGCACAGTGCAAATAGCAGGAATTGTAGAAGACTATACAAGTAGTCAAAAGGAAGCATATATAGTTGTACCTGCAAAAAACAAATCTTATGATGATTTTGCAAAGGCAACTACATATGAAGAGATAAATGAGGCTGTGGCATACATTGGCTATGTTACATTGGCAACTGGCGGAGCCTATAGCAAGACTTTTTCGGCTCCCGGAATACCTGCCAACCATCCCGTATATCTCTCTTACAACGGTGTTGTAACAAACATCAACACAAACAATACAGGTTCATCCACTACTATACCTAAAAAACTTAATATAAATGGCAGTGTGGACTATGTAAAAGGCGTAGACACTGTAGAAATAGCCATTCTTAAAGCAGGATGCACTTATGATGACTATGTTAGTGAGGGAGATGCAGCCGAAGCAGTTCCCACAACGGAAGTGCCGGTAGATAGTGAGGGGAAATATGAATTTTCCGCATCGAATGTAACTGATATTGCTAGTACATCGAAAGTAGTTATTATATATAATGGCATCACCACAGTAAGAACGCTGCAGATGCATGAGTTTGTTGCTCAGTTCTATGTAGATAGCGAAAGCGGCAGCGACTCCAACGATGGTTCTGATGTGTCAAAAGCATTCAAGACTATTGACAAAGCAGAGAGTGAATATTCTGCACTTAAGTCAAAGGGCTTTAGCGGTGAGATCGTACTTTGCCCGGGCACATACTCGAGCATACCCGCAAAAGTAAGTCCTATAGGTGACGCTCGTCTTACCTATGTTGGTCTTGGCAATGTAGAAGATGTAGTTGTAAAGAACACCACAGATATTCCCCTTTCGGATTTTGAAGTGGTAACCGACAAAGCTATATTAAATAGACTCGACAGAAATGCAAGAGGCTATGTATATCAGGTAGACCTTGGCAAGCGCGGCCTCACAAGGGCAGACATCTTGGGTTCCGCGGCAGATGGATGGAGATACTCCTTTGAGATTTATATGGCACAGGCGTATCTTGACGGTGTGCCTCAGACAATAGCAAGATGGCCAAACGATGGATATCTGCAGACCAACTTTGCACAGACCAGTGGAACCACTACAGTAGCCGGCAATGAACTTAACCACTACACCGTTACAAACAGTGAAATTGCAAACTGGACATTTGATGCCAATACCGATATGTATATGGAAGGTTTCTTCAACACATCTAAGGACTGGGTACGAGACCAAGCTATAGTAAAAGGTATAGGCTCACAGGTTCTTACCTTTACCCAACCATATTATATGGGTGTTGGAAGCCAAGAGCTCGGAGCAAGCGGTTCATACGGTCGAGTAGCTTTCCACAATTTCCTGGAAGGTATAGATATGCCGGGCGAATGGTATGTAGATACAAACACTATGATAATGTACTACTATATGCCCGATAATACAGATGCCGATGTGCTTGAACTCAACACATCCAGAACATCTGTTGTAAATGTTACATCTTCGCTTTCAAATGTAACCTTTAAGAACCTTACATTCAGAGGTGCCGGAAGCTATTCTGCAAGCGCATTCAACAATGTTAAAGGTGCTCTGTACTTCAAAAAAGCAGACAATGTCCATATAGAAGAGTGTGTTATTGAAGCATCGCGCTTTGGTGTAATAATAGATGACGGAAGACACAATGTTATAGAAAACAACTCAATGCGTTATGTATTAGGAAACGCTGTATGGATTAAGGACGGTGGCGACCCCGCAACACTTGCCGAGAGTGCAAATGTTATTGCAAACAACCACTTCTACCACTGTGCTACAGCCGGCACACATGGTTTAACCGGCTACGAAACAGTTATCAGAGTCACAGGACACATTGGTAATCTTATTCCAAACAGAATAGGTGAAATTATAGAAAACAATGTTGTTCACGCATCACCTTTTGCCGAAGCTGTTATGTACAACGGTCTTGAAGTACAGATAAGATACAACGAATTCTATAACCTCATAAGATACATGGGTGATGCAGGTGTTATATACTCCGGTGCAAGACTCAATACAGCAGGAAACAAGATAGAGTACAACTATTTCCATGACATCAGCAACACATTAAAGTCCGAAGGTGCATCTACAAATGCAGCTATATATTTCGATGACCTCCAGTCCGGTCAGACAGTAAACAACAACATCTTTGTTGACACCGGTGCAAACACCAGAGCTCTTATGACCTTTGGTAGAGATGTCGTTGCAAGAAATAATGTGGTATATGGTATGGAAAGCGGTATAGTATTTAGTGACAGAGGCGTTTCCAATTTATCAACTGCAACGGGCAACTATAAGAGTGCACATAATTCTCTTAGCACCACCAATCTTACCGATGCCATGAAGGCAAAGTATCCGACTTTGGCAGCTTCATATACCGAGCTCTACAACACAGGGGCAGCCTTTGTACCTAAGAACCTTGAATCCGAGGGTAATATGCAGGTAAGTGTATCAAATACTGATTCAGCATCAGGAACTTCATTTACCAAATTAGCTAATAACCTTAAAATTTATCCTTCGAGAACTTCCGACAGAGTATATTCGTCTGGTTCCGGATCCGGCAAGTATTGGACTACCTCTACCAAACTTGGTGTAAACCAGATATTTACCGATATGGCAAACCACAACTACACAATAAGCAACACATTCAAAAACAATAGTGCTTTCTCAAGCTACTTCCCCGCAGACTTTGAGTTGACACAGAGTTTTGCCATAGACAGCATAGGTCTTGTAGGAAACTTCTGGGATAATAGTGCAGAAGATAAGAACTTTAGTCTTACATATCCTGTAAACCGTCAGATAGAAGCAGCAGATGGCACAGCAACACTTTCTTGGACCAAGGCTCTCTATGCAGACAGATATCAATACGCTGTATATAGTAATTCCAACTTGAGCGCAAGTTCTCTGGTTGATTCCGGCGAGGTTAATGCGTATCACAATGCAGCAACAATTTCCGGCCTCCAGAACGGTCAGAAATACTATTGGGTAGTTACAGCCATCAACGATTCCAAGGAAATGGGCGGTGAGTGGTCCAGCATAAACACCGGTTACTTTACCGTAGGAACTCCCGACTACGCATTGGAAAATGTTTCCTTACTCGATGCTGACAATCAGGAAATTACAGATATGGCAAACATTGCAAATGCCAAGTATATAACATTTGACATTATAAACAACACAAGCGCATCTGCTACCTACGACCTTATCGTTGCACTTTATGATGCACAGGGCGAGCAGATGAAACAGGTATTATTACATGCAGAGGCTCTTACAGCTGCAAAAGGTACAACAAGTGCCAAGGTTGAAATTGCCTCAATTCAGAACTATACAGCAGGCGACCAGATATATGTATTTACATGGAAGCCAAATGGTTCTATAGAACCGCTAGCAAAGAAGGTTATCATAAAGTAAAGGAGAGTGCAAAATGTATAAAAAACATATAAAAAGCATTTTAGCTCTTGTACTCTGCCTGATACTTGTATCTGCTACATATATGTCGGTGGTTGCTGCGGCAACCCCGACAGAGATTGTGTTTCATGTAAGCACAACAGGTAGCGACAACAATTCAGGTACGGCTTCCGCACCGTTTGCTACTTTAGAGCAGGCGATGAAGGTTGTAAGCAAAACGGAACACTACGGTATTCCCGTTACGGTTTATGTTCACGGCGGCAAGTACAGACTAAACGGTAAATCACAGCTCTTCGGCGGCGCTGCAAGCGGCACCGAGGATGCCAAGGTAACATTCAAGGCAGCAGGAGACGGCGAAGTTTTGTTCAGCGGTTTCAGGGATATCGATGTAACAAAATTCGAACCCATATCCGACCCTGCCATGAGAGTAAGATTTAAGGAAGATGTTATTCCCTACATTGGCGCTCTCGACCTTGCAGCTCAGGGCTTTGACAGAGAAAGCCTTGATATGCTCCTCGGTAAGAGTAAAGAAAACTCTACACCCGACACCCTGGAGTATCAGGTAATGAGATTAAACGGCAAGGAACAGTACATTGCTCAGTGGCCAAACTACGGTGAGTTTGCTACAGTGGGCAAGGTGTTAAATGCCGGTGCTACATCCAGAACCTCCAAGGATCCCAGAGCAATATTCAAGTATACAGACAGTAATGTTAGCAGATGGGCAGACCCGTCCACCGCTATCATAAGAGGTTACTTAAGTAATGTTTACTTAGAGCAGTGGAATGCTATCTCAAATATAGATCCTGTAAACCAGACAATACAGATGAAGTACTACAATGCTTCCCCCGGTCTTAAAGAGGGAAGAACCTGGAGAGTATTAAATATTCCCGAAGAGCTCGATGTTCCCGGTGAGTATTTTGTAGATGTAAATACAATGACTCTCTACTACTATCCTCCCTACAAGATTGCAGACACCGATAAGTTGGAGATGGCTGTAACCAAGGAAGCATGCATCAAGATAACAGAAGCACAGCACATTGTATTCGATGGATTCACATTCGAGGGCTTCAGACTTTCCGGCGATGAAGATGGTCTTTTCGACCTCAATATGAGCCACAACATCGAAATCAGAAATTGCCGCTTCGGTTACAACGGTGGTGGTAGTGCCATCATTATTAAAAAGGGTACAAATAACCTCGTAGAAGCATGTCAGTTCTACAACACAGGTGCTCTTGGTGTAACTTTCTACAACAACGGCTACGAGACCGACTATAGCGATTATCCCACACTTGAGCCTGATAACAATATTGTAAGAAATAACCATTTCTATAACACAGGTTCCGAGAACCTTCAGTCTGCAGGCTTTGCCGTAGGACACTCCATCACTTCCAACTACGCATCCGATGCCAATGTTGGTAATGTTATAAGAAATAACCTTATGCACCATATGTATGGTGGTATGATAATAACTTCCATGATGGAGTACGACATCAGCTACAATGAAATTGCAAACGGACTTCGTATCCTCGCAGACTATGGTCTTATCTATATAGGTGCATACAAGCACGCCTATGGTAATAGAATGACCTACAACTACCTGCACGACTTCTCTTCTGCAATTGACCCGTCCTATGCGGTTAACGGTATTTACTTAGATGACTGGAACAGCGCTAACATTACAGAAAACAACTTTATTGTGCCAAACTCCAAGGGTTCCATCAATGCTATATTCAATGTTGGTGCATACCAGACAATAAGAAACAACATTTCTGTAAACACCAGAACCGGCGTTCTTCTTTCAAACAGAGAAACCCTCTATGGTGGTTCGCAGACAGTAATTAACGGTCAGGTAAACAGATTTGCTGCTCTTCCTGCAAATATGGTAGAAAAGTACGGTTTCCTTTTAAACATTAAACCCAAGACACTTGAACTTGGCGGTCTCTTTGCTACAATGGGCAATGTTATGACCGGTAACGTTACAGTAAACGGTAAAAATAGTGTAAAAGAACTCCCGCTTAGCCTTGCTGAAAAGGTAGAAAACAACTATGTAAATGAGGCCGAAGATTACAGCATGTTCGTGGATCCCGAAAATCACGACTGGCGTATCAAGTCCGAATTTGCAGAGGCAAATGGATTTGACAAGGATATCATGACAGACAAGAACTTCTCTATGGACCAGATTGGTATCCAGAAGGATGTATGGGATATCAAAAATCCGTTGGATCCCTTCCGTCAGATTTACCCCAAGAATGGTGAGGAGGGCGTTTCCTCAAAGGATGTCGTATTAAACTGGGAGCCTGCACTCTTTGCCGATGAGTACGATTGGGTACTTGCAAGAGACCCCGAGCTTACCGATGTAGTTGCAAAGGGCACATCCGTGTTCGAATACGCAAATGTAGGTGACCTCTCTCTTGGTCAGAGCTACTACTGGAAGGTTACAGCAAGAAATGTAACAAAGCAGATTGGTGCCGAGTGGGAAAGCTCCAGTGTACCTTTCGTATTTACTACAACCCACAGAGAAGAAGTAGACAAGAGCTTCTTGAAGACATCAATAGATATTGCCGAAAAAGCTTTTGCAGATGTTCAGGATGGAACAGGAAATATCGGCGAATTCAAGCAGGGTACAAAAGCTCTTCTTGATCAGCTTCTTTTAAATGCAAGAACAGTATACTTAAGCCACGCTTCAACTCAGAAGAGAGTGGATGCATGCGTAGCAGAACTCGACCGTGCAGTAAACGGTATAAGTGCATACAAGCACATGGGCTACATAACATTGGACACAACAAACTCTGAACTGTGGAAACCTGCAAAACCAAACACTACAGTAACTGTTGCAGATGGTGTTGTAACTGCTATCGGTGGCGACACAGTTGCATATATGGGTAAGGTAGAAAACTACAATATGGTTAAGTTCAAGGTGAGAACAGACCTCTCAGCAGGTTGGGCAGGCTTTACCTTAAGACAGGAAAATCCCGCAGGAAATGTGTACAGTGGTCGTCAGTATCTTGTAGTTATGAAACCGGATATCTTCGAGTTCCAGAAATACAAAGTTGGTGCTCCTGCAAAGGGCGTTATCGAAACCGTACCCAACAACGGTATAGTTCCTGACAACGAGTGGGTAGAAATCGAATTCGGTGTTGCCGATGCAGACGGCGGTATTCAGATATTCTTCAAGGTAAACGGCGAAACAATATTCGATTACTACGATGTAGATGTTCCTATTTATGAAGAAGGTTACTTCTGCTTCAAGCCTCCCGCAGGCATAATGGAGATTGCTCCTGCAGATTCCGTTCCCGAAGGCTACTATGAGCCTCCTGCAGACATCGCATCCAGAGGAAAGTCATTCATCTACACACAGACCTCCGCTGAATTCAGCTCCAACGACAAGTGGACATCCAATAAGGATAACAACACGGGTTACAACCAGAAGGGTGTATATATTGGTAATCACTCCAGAGCCAGCGCAACATACACATTAAAGGGTACCAGAGAAGAAAAGGCTATGTTCTACTACTGGCACGAGCCTATGGCAGATGGAGACCCAAATGCTACAGTAACCATAACCTTTAACCACGATGGTGCAGACTTTATTGACTTGGTAAAAACAATCGACTTTTCCAAGGGTTCTGCAGGTTGGAAACCGTTTGGTGCGTTTAACTTCAACGACTTTGGCGGTAATGGTGAGGTTAAATTTGTAATCCAGGGTAGTGGCGAAGGCAAGATTCCGCTTCCTGTTATAAAGAAAACAGCAATTTCCAGTGAATTGGCTGACTTTGCTCACCTCTTCTTCTTAAAGGCAGATAATATGGTTGCACTTAAGATTGGTGCTCCCATAGCATTTGTAAACGGTGGAGAAATGGAAATATCCGGTGCTGCTCCTCAGATTATAAACAGCAAGACATACTTGCCCTTAAGATTTTTAGCAGATGCATTTGGTTACTCTGTTGAGTGGGATTCCAATACATCAACTGCTACAGTAATGAGCAAGGATAAAACAATTACATTAAGACCCGGCGAAAACTCTATGACAGTAAACGGTGCAAGAGTTGCACTCGAGGCTCCTTCAATAGTTCAGGAAGGAAGAACACTTCTTCCTGTAAGAAACATTACAGAAGCTCTCGGTAAGACAGTTGTATGGAACAACAGTACACAGATGGTGCTCGTCGGCGACCGTATAGATATTGCGGAAAATGATGATGCAACCTTTGCAAGTATGAACGAACAATTCGGAGGTAACGAATAATGGAAAGAAAAAGCTTTAGAAAAATCTTAACACTTTCCCTTGTTGTTGTGCTCTCGCTTATGATTACCGTAATGCCGGTAAGTGCTACATTTAATGTAGCACCTACCGATATCAGAAACGGTGTCGTAACAGTAAGCGGAACAGCAGCAGGCGGAGAGGGTACAGTAAATATTTTTGTATTAAATCCCGGCGTTACATCAGCAGCTACACCTGCGGATATTCAGCACATGGGTTCTGTTGAGGCAGCTGCAGATGGCTCCTTCACATACCAGTTGCCCATAAGTGTTGATGATACTTTCGTTGATGGTACATTCACATTCTATGTAGGTGGTAACGCTTACGGTGCTCCCGAAAGCAAGAGCTTCTACTATGTATCCTTTAGCAAGAAACTCACTGCAGCTTTAGCAGTTGATGCTGCAATTATAGATTTAGTTAACGCAAGCGAAGCTGATAAAGAAGCTAAGATTGCAGCTGCAGTTGCAACTCTCACAGATATCGTAGAACCTGATCCTTCAAATGCGCAGATCCTCAGCTTAAACGATGCATTCTTTGCAGTAGATACTGCTGAGATTGTTAAAGCTCTTGCTAATTACTATGAACAGACTCCTATCGATTTTGTGACAGATGATGTTGCAGCTGTTACAGAACTTGTAGACACAATAAACAAGCTTTCCTATCTCCAGGCATTCAGAGAGGGAGAGGGCGAAGTTCTCTTTAATGAACTGGGAAATATTGTTTGTGATGATGTTTTAGGTCTCACAGCAAAGCTTGATGCAACAACCACACTTTCTGCTATTCGTTCCGGATTAGGCAGCGGACTTATTTCCTCAATCAATAATTCACTTCTTAATGTAGATATAATAGACGAAAACGATCTTGCTCAGAAATATGCATACAGCATAATCCTTTATGCATTAAAGAATACAGAAACACTTGGATATGATTATATAGATGATATCCTTACAGCAGCTAATGCAAACTATGCACTTCTTGCAATCCCCAACTATCTTGCACTTACAACAGGCAAGTCTTCTGCAAATGCTCAGTTAGCTGCAGGAAAAGCAGCTCTTAATGCTTCCAACCTTGCAACAACTATTGAAGCTGCAGCTACAACTTCTAGCAACCAGGGAACCCTTCCTCCTTTAGGTACAGACAGAGAAGATGACGACGATGATTTCGGCAGAGGAGAAACAGTTACATTTGGACCCGGCGTAGCAACAAGCCCCGCAGATCCTATTATCCCTGTAACACCTGTAGTTCCCGAAGTTAAGGATGTATTTAGTGACATCGCAGGCTTTGACTGGGCAAAAGAAGCAATCGAAAACCTTGCTGCAAAAAATATCATAGCAGGTACAGGTGATGGCAGCTTCAATCCCGAAGGTCAGCTCACAAGAGAGCAGGCAGCAAAGATTGTATGCCTTGCACTCGGCTTTGAAATCCCCGCACAGGCAGAAGGCGCATTTGCAGACGAAATTGCAGGCGCTTGGTATCAGCCTTACCTTGCAGCAGCAAGAGCTAACGGTATAGCAAACGGCCAGGGTGAAAACCTCTTTGGCATAGGCGATAGCATTTCCAGACAGGACTTTGCAGCTATGCTCTACAGAGCACTTGGCGTTAGCGAAACTGCAGAACTCACATTTGCAGATGCACAGGATATCAGCGATTATGCAAAAGATGCAGTTGCATACCTTGCAGGCAAAAAGGTTATAAACGGTTATACCGATGGCACATTCAAACCTGCAGCGTCCATAACACGCGCAGAAGCAGCTAAGTTAGTTTACGAACTTATTAAATAATAGGAGGGATAAATGATGAAGAAATTAATAGCTCTTTTTATAGCTGTAAGTATGATTTTGACTATCGTTCCCTCTGTTGTAGCAACAGCGGACAATGGGGTTCTTACAGCAAACGAACAGTCACTTAACCGTGTATACGGCTTAGGTCTTATGCCCCATATAGCAAGAGACCAGTATGCAGGCGAAGCACAGATCACCAGAGGCGAGCTTGCTTGGATACTCCAGAATATCTATAGCTATATAGAAACAACCAACTCTACAGACTTTACATGGCAGTTCTATGGAAACAGTGCTCTTGACAACGATGTGTTAAAGATGCCTCCTGTAGATTCAATCCCCACATTCCAGGATGTTAACCAGTCTCACTGGGCATTTGGACTTATTGAAACTGTAGCAAAAGCAGGCATCATGAACGGTGTATCTGCTACAGAATTCCGTCCCGATGATTACATCACAGTAGAACAGCTTGTTAAATGTATCGTTGCACTTCTTGGCTACGAAGCTAAGGCTCAGTACTACGGTGGCTATCCCAATGGTTATATGAGAGTTGCCAGCGAGCTTGATATTCTCGACGGTGTAAATGCTTACGGCGTAGCTACAAACGATACACTTGTTAAGCTTCTTGATAACTCTCTCGAAACAAGACTTATGAGCTCCGACTCTTTAGTTGGCGATGGAAACGATCAGTACCTTGTAAGCCAGACTACAAATGAAACCTTTCTTACAGGCATTCTTGGACTTGGCAAAGCAGAGGGCACAATGTCCGACAACTCTATAACAGGACTTTTGAATGACAGTATAGTAGAAACAAACGAATTTGTAATAAACAACACTCTTCTTAAGGCAGAATCTGTAGTTGCAAACACAATGTACAATTTCATAGGCCGTGATGTTGAGTGCTACTATGTAAAAGATGCAAAGAGCAGAAAGGCTAACCAGGTAGTTTATGCAGCTCTCACAGGCAAAGACACAGTTACAACAATTGTTCCCGAGGATTTTATAAGCTACTCTGCAGGTCAGTTTAACTACTACAATGGCGAAAGGGAAGACAAAGTAAAGGTTACAGACCTCTTTGCACTCATCTACAACGGCAAGGCTCGTACAACTTACGATGCAAGCATATTCGATATCGAACAGGGTTCAATCAAGATTATAAAAGCACCCAAGGGTTCTATGGATATTGTTATAATCGAAGATTACGAAACATGGTATGTAGCTGCATCCGATAAGGATAAGCAGATTATCTACAACCGTTTTGAAGGTGCAGGTTTAAGCGCAATCTGTGCAGATGACTATAATTACATTACAGTTTACAAGGCAGACGGTACAGCAGGTGCTATTACCGATATCGAAGCAGGTATGGTAATTGATGTTGCTGCAAACGGCGATTGTGTAACAATTTATATAAACGATGCTTCCGAAGCACTTGTTATCGAAGCTCTTGAAAATGTTGGCGGAGTAGACAAGTATATTTCCGGCGACAGATCTTTCGAAGTAGCTAGTGTATATGCAAACTATGATGCAGGTATCAAGTTTAAAACTGGCGACGAAGTAACAGTTTATTTAAATAAGTTTGGCAAGATTGCATGGGCTATCTACGGTGTAGAAGAAACCTACAAGGTTGGTCGAATTCTTGACCTCGAAAACCGTATGGAAGATATGAAGACAGAGGCTGCCTTCCTTATCTACGATATCACTGATAAGACAGGTGTTACCTACTATGCAAACAGCAAGGTGGTTGTAAGTAACTCTGTAGGTGTAGAAACACCATATCGTGATATGACAGCTCTTGTAACCTATATTAAAAATCTTTCCGATTATCGCAGTATCATAAGATATCAGGTAAACGCTGACAAGAAGATTACCTATATTGAATTCCCGATTCTTGACGGTGCAACATATCCTATGGATAAGCTCACACTTATCTATGATAATGTTAATGACGCTTCTATTAAGTATCGTAACAGCAACTTCGGTGCTAAGTTTATTGTAGATAGCACCACACAGGTAATCTGTCACTTCGACCCTGCAAAGATGGACGATATGGAAAACTACGAAGTACAGACAACATCCCAGGCTTTCGAAAACGAAAAGGATTACGGTGAATCTGGTGATGGTGTTGGTAAAGATGTTAAGGCATATGTAACGAAGAGAGGCTCCAAGAAGGCAGAATATATCACATACGAGGGTGCTTCACAGGCGGCAGCTCTTACATACACAAACTCCGGTACTAACTTTATAGTTGTTAAGAACTGCAAAAACATCTACGATACAACAGAAGAAGCAGTGGTACCTTCAATAAGTGGTATGAGCTGTAAGGCTAATGCCAGTGCAAAGGGCGCCGAGACAACACTCAAGCTTCGTGCAAATGCTACTGTTACAGATCTTCTCGGCAACTCCTTCAACGGAACAATTGAACCCGGTGATATAGTATTCTACGGCACAGATGAAGAAGGATATGTTACAAAACTTTCTGTACTTTGGGATGAAAATGGTGTTAACCCCGCAAGCTCCACCGGTACACTCGGTGCAATTGCAGGTTCCACAGGCTTAAATAACACTGCTGCAGCAAGTGGCAATACCCCGGCTGTATTGGGTAACCCCTTCACACTTAATGGTGCTAATGAAATCAAGACCTATAGTTTTGGTGCCGGTCCTGTTGCTGTATTCTACGGCTCACTCTTAAACTACAACTATGGTGCATTGGAACTTACAACACAGGATATCCAGGCAAACGGATATACTCCCGGATTAGCAAACTACAGAGATTCCATATGGACAACACCTACAAACTCCATCTATGTAACACTTTCCGGTAAGGATAATGTTCAGGCATTCTACGGGGCAACAGCTTCTATAGCTCATCTCAGACCTTACTCGGATTACAAGGAAACCTGCACAAGAGTTATCGTAATGTCTAACTATGCTCAGATTTCCAAGGTTATATTCATAAACGGTAGTTTAGAAAGATAATTTTATTAAAATTCGGTGGGGAATTTTTCCCCACCGGATTTCTAATACTTGCTTTAGAAACGAGCAATAATGCAGAGACCACTACTTTCCGAAACGATATAAGAAAAAAGGTTGGATAAACAAGATTTCTAAGTATTGTATCTATGAAAATTATTTTAATTAATAGTCCTTTTAAATTTGAAAACTCGGCAGAAATATATAGAGTGCATCAATGACGGAAATGATATAGTTATTTTCGTGCGCGACTAATTACACCAATGTAGATGAGATTAACTTCAACATTTCACAAAGAGCACTCACACTTATAACAATCGAAAGCAATATGATATCCTATAATTTTAAAAAAGGTTAATAGGGTAACCATTATAAATATATCCTCCCGACAAAGAGTTTTTGGGCTAGCCTATGAGCTTTTAAAAACAGGGAAAATAAAATACAGATTTTAGAATACATAAAGGGCACAAGCAACAGCTTATGGAGCTTTCTTATGGTACAGAAAAGACTGTGGTAGCTTCATTGAGAGCACCGAGTGTGTATTACAATTACTTTGAAAATGCAAATGCATACATAAGTGCTTATTCTTCCGATGCAGGAACGATGAAAGCATTTGTAGATGGTATATTAGGTGATTTTGACTTTACAGGAAAGTCACCTGTAAGAATGGCACCTATACCTGTACAAGAATAGTAAGGAGAATGACAAAATGACCAGACCAAAATTAAGTGAAATGACTCTTCGCGAGAAGATAGGACAAACAGGAATGCCCGGACCCAATGTTATAAGACAAGGTGTAGTAAAATACGGCGGTTATGATAACTACTTAAATGCGGTTCCCTTTTCGGGCATATACATAGATCGTTCTATGGTAGATAAAGACGGCAACACCTTCACTTCCAAAGAGGTACTCGGAAAGACACTTACCGATTCATCCAAAAATCTCAAGATACCTATGCTTGTAACCTGCGATTTTGAGCTTGGTCCAAAGCAAATGTTTTCCGAGCTTCACAGAATACCATCCAATCTTTCGGTGGCGGCAGCACGCTCCAAGGAATTGGCATACAAGAGGGCTTACTACTTTGCAAAAGAGGTTATGTCCCTTGGTGTCAACTGGATTTTCGGACCCGTTGGTGACCTAGTTGTAAACTTTTTCGCTCAGTCTGTAAGATACCTTGGCGAAGATCCCGAGAATGCAAAACAGCTTTACCCCGAAATGATAAAGGGTATGCAGGACGCCGGCGCTGCTGCTTGTGCAAAGCACTTCCCAGGCGGCGGTACAGAGTATAGAGACCAGCATTTCTGCGCAACATACAACAATGCCACAGTAGAAGAATGGTTTAAAAAAGAAGGGGAAATCTGGAAAGCTGCAATTGAGGCAGGCGCCAAGACCTTTATGATAGGCCACGCACCTGCTCCCAACTTTGACAACTCCTGTGCAAGAGGCAAGGTAGTAAGACCGGCTTCCGCATCTAAGAAGATTATAGATATCTTGAGAAAAGATTTGGGATTTGACGGACTTATAGTAAGCGATGCTGTAAGTATGCGTTCCCTTTCCTCCGCATTCGGAAGCGACGAAGATATCTATGTAGAGTGCTTCAATGCAGGAAATGACATAGTTCTCTTTGTACACGACAATTATATCGACATAATGGAAAAGGCTGTAAAAGACGGCAGAGTAAGTATGGAAAGGCTAGACGAGGCAGTAGAAAGAGTCTTGGACCTTAAAGAAGAACTTGGTCTCTTTGATGGCGTAAAGCTTGCTCCTCTTCTTACCGAAGAAGAAAACAAGCTTTTTGATGAAGTTAATTACTCTATTTCCCAAAAAGCACTCACGCTTGTGGTTAACGAACACAATATGCTTCCCTTTAACCCCGAAAAGGTCAAGAGGGCAACCATAATAAATATATCTCCCGATGCAGGTTTTTTAGGTGACCTTGAAGCTATGAAAGAGGAATTTGAAAGAAGGGGCATTAAAGCACAGATTTTAGAATACATAAAGACAAAAGAACAGTTTATGGAGCTTTCTGAAACAGAAGACATAATAGTGTATGCTTGTGCCCCTGGAAGAATGGACTTCTATAGTTCTCCACAGGATTTAAGCACACTCTTCCACTCACTTTCCTTTGGTGCGGAAAAGACGGTAGTAGCATCCTTTAAGGCACCGAGTGTGTATTACAACTATTTTGAAAATGCAAATGCGTATATCAATGCATATTCCTCAGACGCAGGAACAATGAAAGCTTTTGTCAGCGGTATATTGGGTGATTTCAAAATTGATGGTGTTTCACCCGTAAGATTGGCACCCATCAAGATAGAAGAGTAGTAAGGAGGCATATAAAATGGCTAAACCAAAATTAAGTGAAATGACTCTTCGTGAAAAGATAGGACAAACAGGAATGCCCGGCCCGGGAGTAGTTAGGGCAGGCATTGTAGAACACGGTGGCTACAAGGAGTATTTAAGTGCATTCCCCTTTGGCGGAATTTATCTTGACCGTTCTATGATAGATAAAGACGGCAACAAGTTTGAGTCTCCATATCAGGTTTCAAAAACTCTTGCAGATGCAAGCAACAGCTTAAAGTATCCTATTTTTGTAAGTGCCGATGCAGAGTTCGGTGCACAGGGTATATTTCCTGAGCTTCACGCTATATCCACTAACCTCTCGGTAGGTGCGGCAAACGACGGAGAACTTGCAAGAGAAAGAAGCTATATGTGGGCAAGAGAAATGCAGCTTATGGGCGTTAACTGGCCTTTCGGACCTGTTGGCGATTTAAAGAACAGCTTCTTCTCATCATCTACAACCCGTTCTATAGCAAGTGCAGATAATGCACATATAGTAAGAGATATGCTCCCCTATATGATAGAGGGTGTACAAAAAGCAGGCGTTGCTGCCTGTGCAAAGCACTTCCCCGGAGGATTTGGCGGTTACCGCGACGGTCACTTTGCTTCTACAGGGAGTGTAAAGGGGCTCAAGAACTTAAATAAAGAAGAATATATGAAAAAATGGAACGAAAAATATCGTCCCATCTGGAAAGCAGCAGTAGACGCAGGTGTTAAATCCTTTATGACGGCGCACGGTGCTATGCCTGCTGTGGATGATTCCGTAACAAGAGGAACCAATATAAGACCTGGTTCAGCATCCAAGAAGGTTGTAGGGCTCCTTAGAGAAGACCTTGGCTTTAACGGCGTAATCGTAACAGATGCTGTAAGTATGAGAAATCTCTCCTCATCTTTTGAGTACGAAGATATCTATATTGAGTGCTTCAACGCAGGTAACGATGTAATCCTCTTTGTTCGTGACGACTACTTTGAAATTATGGAAAAAGCAGTTTTAGACGGCAGAATAAGTATGGAACGACTCGATGAGTCCGTACAACGTATTCTTGATATGAAAGAAGAAATCGGACTCTTTGATGGTGAAATCAAGCCCGCAAGAGCACTTACAGATGAAGAAAACGAATACTTCAACAAGGTAAACTACGACATCGCAAAGAAGGCTCTCACCCTCGTTAAAAACGATGGAAATATGCTTCCCTTCGATGCAAATAAGGTAAAGAACGTTACCATAATAAATATTTCTCCCTACAAGCCCTTCTTAGATGATATCGGCCATATGGTAAAAGCATTTGAAGAACGTGGCATAAGAGCAAATGTTATGGAATATGTAAAAACCAAGGAACAGTTAAGGGAACTCTCTGAGACCGAAGATATAATCATCTACGCATGCTATATGTCTAAGTCTCGCCCTCAGGGAATGTCATTCTATTCCTCAAAGGAGGATATGAGTACACTTTTCCACTCCCTTTCATACGGAGCAGAAAAGACAGTTGTAGCATCTTTTGGTCAGCCTTCAATTTACTACAACTATTTCGAAAATGCCGATGCATTCATAAATGCATATTCTCCCGATATAGGAACAATGAGAGCATTTGTCGATGCAATTTTAGGCGATTTTGAATTCACAGGCAAGTCCCCGGTAAGACTTACACCGGAGCTTATGTAAAAAGAAAAGAGGCGTATTAAAATGGCAAAATTCAGCGTAGGTTTTGGAAAGGTAGACATTACTCCTCCCTTGGATACACTCCTTTATGGCTATCCCAGAGAGCGCAGAGCACAGAAAGTTCTTGATTCACTCTGGCTACGAGCAATGGCAATATCAAACGGGAATGATACAGTTCTCTTTTTGAGCGGCGACCTTTGCGCAATCGACAGACACGTATGGGCGCAAATAAAGAAAGACCTTGCCGTAAAGCTCGGTTTAAAGGCAGAAAACATTCTTTTTGCCTGCACACATACTCACTCCGGCCCAGCTACTCGCGGTAGTGCAGGTTGGGGTGCTATAAATTCAGAATATATCACATCTGTTATAGTTCCTGCTTGCTATGAATCCGGCAAAATGGCTTTGGACTCTATGCAGGAAGCTGTTATGGGTGTGGGCACTATAGACTGCCACGCCGCTATGAACAGACGCCAGATAAAAGATGGTGAAGTCATTTTAGGTCAGAACCCCACAGGTCCCTACGATCCTACAATGACAGTAATTACATTTAAAAATCCAAGTGGCAACACAATAGCGTCCTTTGTACACTATGCTTGTCACCCCACAGTGGCAGGTGCAAATCTCTCTGTTACAAGAGACTGGCCCGGCTATGTGGTAGACAGACTGGAAGAAATTACCGGTTCACCCTGTATTTACTTTAATGGTGCAGAGGGTGATGTAGGCCCCCGTCTTTCCAACGGTAGAACCACAGCAACAGAACCCTATATAGCACAGATAGGTTTAACCGCTGCAGACGATGCGCAGAGAGCTTATGAATCTATTACAGAGTTTAAGGCTCCTTCGCTCAAAGTCCTCACCGGAATCACAAAGTATCCTTACATTTCGCTTCCCACATTGGAAGAAGTAGAAGCAGAACTCAAGGCACTCGGCGATCCCGATAAGCTCGTGGCAACACAGATTTCCAAGTATACACAGTACTGCAAGATAAGAGATATCCACCTTGCAGGAGAAGAAATGCCCGACCATCTTGATGTTGAGGTAACTGCAATAGCATTAGACGATCTTGCTATAGTTCCCTTTGGTTTTGAAGCTTTCTGCGAGCATGCATTAAACTTAAAAAAGAAATCTCCCTACAAGGATACAATTTTTATGGGACTTACAGGCGGAAGCTTTGGTTATCTTCCCACATTGGAGCAGATTCCCTACGGTGGATACGAGGTTCAGTCCTTCCACGCTGCAAGCATTCCTCAGTTTGATGATAACCTTGGAAACATCATAATAGATCAGGTTGTTGAGATTTTAAGCAAACTTAAAAATAACTAATTGAAATCTTAAAGTCTCTTAAGAGCAAACAATAAAGTATTAAGAAATTTTTGAGACATCTTAAAATGTACAATATAATGAATTTGCAGATGTCAAAAGACTTTTGGTGTCAAATAAAAGGCAAATTTTTGGGAAAATTTTGTTAATATAGTGTATTGCTACGGCATAACACTTGTGGTACAATGTTTTAAAGGAGATGATTTCATGTTTAAAATGGGTATGGCAAAAGAAGATGTTACACCTGAGTTAAATTGCCTACTCTATGGTTATCCCAGAGAGCGCAGAGCACAGAGAGTTATGGATCCTCTTTCTGTAGGCGCAGTTGTTGTTACAAACGGCGAAGAAACACTTTTGTTTTTCGGTGTTGATATATGTTCAATGAATATGGATGTATGCGATAAAATAAGAGAAAGAATTGGCGAGCAGCTTGGCATCGACAAAAAGAACATTATGTACTCCTGCATACACACACATTCTGCACCTGTTACTCGTAACTCACCGGGTTGGGGTGTAGCTGACTGGGATTATATAGACGGTACTCTTATCCCCAAGAGTGTAGAAGCTGCAAAGAAAGCTATGGCAACCATGCAGGAAGCTACTTTGGGCGTTGGCGTTATAGAAAGCCAGGTTGGTATCAACAGACGCCAGATAGAAAACGGCGAAGTTATATTAGGCCAGAAGATAGATGGCCCCTACGATCCGCACATGACTATGCTTACCTTCAAATCGCTTGAAGGCAAGGTAATAGGTTCTGTTATCCACTATGCTTGTCATCCCACAGTTGCAGGCTCCAACTTCTCTATCACAAGAGACTGGCCCAGCTACATGATAGACAGAATAGAAGAAGTTTCCGGTGCACCCTGTATGTATATAAACGGTGCCGAAGGTGATGTAGGCCCTCGTCTTTCCAATGGCAGAACAACTGCAGACGAAAGCTACATTCCCGAAATTGGCATAAAGGCTGCAGACGATGCAGAAAAGGCATACAGATCTATTACAGATTTCAAGGTGCCTGAACTTAAAGTTCATGCAGAAACAATCAAGTTCCCCTATGTTGAGATTCCCTCTCTCGAAGAAGTTGAAAGAGAAATCGAAGCTATGGGTGACCCCGAGAAACTCGTGGCTACAGAAATCTCAAAACATACTCAGTACTGCAAGATAAGAGATATACATTTGTCGGGAGCAGAGCTTCCCGACCATCTGGATGTAGAGCAGACAGTTATAGCACTGGGTGAGCTTGCTATGGTACCGTTTGCATTTGAGGCGTTTTCAACACACGCTCTCAACTTAAGAAAGAATTCACCCTTTAAGGATACAATTCTTTTAGGCCTCACAGGCGGAAGCTACGGCTATCTTCCTACACTTGACCAGATAGAATTAGGTGGATACGAAATACAGTCCTTCCACGCGGCAAGCATACCGCAGTTTGATGATGACCTTGGCAGAATCATTGTAGAACAAAATGTAGAGTTATTAAAAAAATTATATAATAAATAAAAAGGAGAAATCAAAATGGATGTAAAATCTAGACTCACAGCCTCCATATGGCCCTGGGGAACACAGACACCCGAACAGATGAGAGAAGCAGCAAAGGCAGTTAGCGAAATCGGCTACAAGTACTTCGAAAGCACAAAGTCCGCAATCCACGCTTTCAATATGGATTTGGACGCATACAAAGCAGTTCTCGAAGAGTTTGGCATTACTCCCGTAAGCTTCTACTTCCACCTTCCTCCCATTGAAGAGCAGGATGAATGGTTCAAGTATATCGAAGAAGAAATGGATTTCGTATCCAAGCTTGGTGTTACAAGAATCAGCCTCCAGGCTACATGGGGCAGACCCGAAGGTAATGTTCTTTCTCAGAAGCAGCTCGATGATGAGGTTGCTCTCATCACACGCTTTGCAAAGAAAGCTAAAGAATACGGTATCACACCTAACCTCCATCCCCATCACAACACATGGATTATGTATGGTCCCGAAATTGACTACTTCATGGAAAACATAAGCGAAGATCTCCTCGCTTTCTGTCCTGATACAGCTCACCTTATTGCAGGTGAATGTGATCCTGTTGAAGTTGTTAAGAAGTATGTTCACCGTATTAAGTTTACACACTTCAAGGATATCATGGATGCAAATGTTGACTCCGAAGGTATCGCAGACAACGGTGTAGAAGTTTACAGTAACTTCTGCGAACTTGGTAAGGGTAGCGTAGACTTCAAGGGCGTGTTCCAGGTTCTTAAGGATGCAGGCTACGAAGGTCCTCTTTGCGAAGAGCTTGATAAGGCTCCTGTTTCTAACGAAGAAACAGCAAAGAACAACTACGAATTCTTACTCAACAACTATTAATATCTAAACAAAAAACCTCAAGTGCTATGCTCTTGAGGTTTTTCTCTGCCTTATTCATTTTTGCAGGGAATGAATTTATCCGTTCCGCTTTGTATGCACTGTTGAGGGCAGTGGATTTATCCATTCCGCCATAGCTTATTCACACATCCTTGCAAAAACAAACCTGCTCGGTTCTGTCGTCCGGGCAGGTTTTTATCTGTTTATGAATTTTGCTGATTTTCAATGTTAAGCACTATCTCAACTGTAGTCAGATTATTCTGCGATTTAATATTAAGACCGTAATCGTGGCCAAATATAATCCGTATTCTGTGGTTAACATTCACAAGACCGATTCTCTTTTGTTCAAATATAGTATCCGACTTTAGCATTTCCTGAAGTTTTGAAAGCTCTTCCTTTTCTATTGTCTTGCCGTTGTTGCTTACAGATACTATGAGCTTGTTTTCTTGCTTTCTCGCTTTTATCTCCAGCCTTGCTGTTTCGTCAATGTTGTTGTGAAAACCGTGTGCAAAGGCGTTTTCCACTATAGGCTGCAGCATAAATTTAAGCACATTGTAGTTTAGAAGACTGTCGTCAATATCTGTTACCACATCTATGTCACAGCAGAACTTGAGCTTTTGAAGTTCGATGTATTTATTTACATAGCTTAGCTCATCTCTTAAAGTTACGAGGTATCTTTGCGTATCGAGCGCCTCGCGTATGAGCTGCGAGAGAATCACTATTGCGCGGCTTGCATCGCAGTCTTTTTTAACCATATTCATAACCATCATATTTATAAGATTGAGAGTGTTGTGTATAAAGTGCGGGTTAAGTTGAGTCTGCAGTGCCACAAACTGTGCTTTTTTGAGTGCCGTCATATGCTCGGCAAGGTGCTTTTCAATGTTTTCACCCTTCGATAGTCTGGGTACTATGAGGCTGTTTATGTAGTAAAGCTCGTTGTAACTCTCATTTGAATTGGGAGCGTCTCCGCTTTTTTCATCTCCCACACCAAGTGCAGATGTAAGCTGTATTATAGATTCATAAAACTGCACCGAAAGAAAAACAGAAAGAAAAAAGGATAGTATAAGAACCACAATGCCTATTCCGATTAAAATTCCGGCAATAGTCAGATACTTCGAAAGACTGTTTGCACGCTCTGTGTACACATAGGTATAAAGACCGCTTATATCTGTTTCAAAATACAAAGAAGATTTATTGCTTTTGTAAAACAGTTCACCATATTCATGATGAATGTTCTCAATACTTTTTCCTACAAGAGAAAAATCACTCGAGTAAAACACATTACCGTCAGTGTCGCACAAAACCTGCACACTGGCTTTGCGTGCGCTTAAATCCATGGCGGCTTTTACCGCCTGAATATCCACATTGTACAGCACAATGCCTTCCATAACACCTTCATTCCACAAACCTCTTGCCACAATCACAGAGTCTTCGTATATATTAGGTGAAAGTGAACGGTTGTAGTACACAAAGTCGCTTCTTCCGGTATCTTTGTATAGCTTGTACCAACTCTGTACAAAAAAACTGTCTGTCGGAGCACTGCTTTGAGTAGACAGAACAAAATCCTTGCGGGGACTGTATAGGTGCACATTTGTAATGTACTGTGATGATATGCGGATATTGTCTATAAGCTTTGATGTAGCATACATAAGGGGATATTCACTGCCCGATATGACATTTTCGAGAGCGCAATAGGCGTGCACATCACCTGAATTGGAAAGCACAAGATGATTGTTTTCCACATCGGCAAAAATAGCTTCAAGAGAGGAGGATGTACGGTAGAGCGCACGACTGCGCTCACTTTCAACATCCTCCTCGTGTAAACGGAACATATAAAAGCACACCAGAGAGCTAAGTATCACAAGAGGTATAAGGATACAAACCACGGATTTGCGAAAATATTTAAAGAACACATTGTTTCTGCTGTATAATTTTACAAGATTAATATACTTTTTGGAAAAAAGCATTATTCATCCGTCTCCTCTTTAAACTGGTTTCTGTACTCTGCAGGGGTGTAACCTGTAAATCTTGTAAATATCTTGTAGAAATAGGGTATAGACCTGTAGCCTACATCCTCTGTAATGGCAGATATGGGTGAATTTGTAGACACGAGAAGCTCCTTTGCCTTTTCGGCGCGGTAGCGGTTTAATTCGTTTACAAATGTCTCGCCTGTCATCTTTTTAAAGTATGAGCAAAAGTACACACGGCTTAAGGAAATGTGCTTTGCAACATCCTCGAGCGAAAAATCCTCTTTGTAATTGTTGCGTATATATTCCATACTCTTTCGTATAATGGGGTCGTCTATATTCTGCTCTTTTTCGTTTTGCTCATATACAAAGTCCGAAAGTCTGTCCATATGACGCACATCTATGGATATATCATCAATAGAGAGCATCTGCTTAAGATTCGATTTTAATATGGTAAGATAGTTTTTGAGTTCAAATTCAAAGTCACTTCCCATGCTTATGGCAAGCACCTGAAAAGTGTTCTTTACATATGCAAACGATGAGCAGTAAAGCCCCATCTTGTTGCTTGCAAGGTAGGATATTGCATTATATAGCTTGTCCCTGCCGTGCTTCCACACATTTGAAATGTAGTTTTCAAAGTTGTTTATGGTGATATGTATGCATGCACAGGGGTTTTCTGCATAAAAAGAGGGGATATTTATAGAAGAAAGCTTATCTTTAAGTTCTTCCAGAGATTTTATGTTGTTTAGCACAAGCTCGGAGAACACAAACTGCTGTTCAAGCATTTCCAGATTGCTTGCAAAAAGATTTTCGCCGGAGCGCTTTTTAAGAAGACCATATGCTCTCTTTAAAAGCTCGTCTATCTGCGAATAGGTAAAGGGCTTTACAAGATATTCGCAAATATTAAGGTGTATAGCCTGCCTTGCATACTCAAAGTCGGAATGAGCGCTTATAAACACCACAAAAGGAGCGGGCGATTTCTCGTTACAAGCCTTGGCTATATCAATGCCTGTATATTTTGGCATTCTGATGTCGGTAAATACAAGGTCCACACGGTTGTTTTGTATGTACTCCATAGCTTTTTCGCTGTCCGAAAAGCTTTCCACAAGCGAAAATCCGTACTCTTCCCAGTTTATTAGGTTGCAAAACTGTTTGAGAGCCAGAGCTTCGTCATCAATTATTATGAGCTTGTACATAACGCACCTCCTTTAATTCAGTACGAGTTTCTACCTATTATATATAGGGCGGTGTTGAAGTTAAATAATATAGAGAACATTCTCTATATTACATTTTAAACATAGTTGTCAAAAATGTCAAATCTAAATTATGCAATTTTAATAATTTTCATAATATTGAGAACTAAAAACTGAATATAGAGAATTGGAATGATTTGAAAAAGGGCGTATAATAATATTACGATTATATGACGAAGGTGAGGATGAAATGAGTAAATCAACAACACATCAAGAGTTTGCACTTCAGCAGACAACCAAAAGAAAAAAATCCGGCATTAACAGCAAGCGTATATTCCAGTTGTGGACTATAGGCTTAATACCTATGATCATAGTTGTACTTACAAAATATGTACCTATGTTTGGTATCACAATTGCATTCAAACGTTTCAACTACAGAGATGGTATCTTAGGTAGCCCTTGGGTAGGAATAGACAACTTCAAGTTCTTCTTCCAGTCTTCCGACTTTGCCCGTATCCTGAGAAACACTCTGGGTATGAATCTTATATTCATTGCAATCAATCTTATTACGGCAGTTGGTCTTGCGCTTCTTATGTACGAACTCACCAGCCGTCTTAAGACCAAGATATATATGACCATTATGATAACACCCCACTTCTTATCCTGGGTTGTTGTAAGTTACATGGCATATGCACTCTTAGAGCCTACACACGGTATTTTAAACAATGTTATAGAGTCCCTTGGCGGCAAACCGATTGCATGGTACGCAGATGCAAGACCTTGGCCAATAATACTTACCATATTCTACGTATGGAAGCATGTTGGTATGAACAGTATCGTTTACTACGCATCTCTTATGGGTATAGACAACTCCCTTATCGAAGCTGCGGAAATCGACGGTGCTAACAAGCGTCAGGTTATAAGACACATCATTATTCCCTGCTTGTTACCTCTTATGATTATCATGACAATCCTTGCAATAGGTAAGATCTTCCACTCTGACTTTGGTCTGTTCTATCAGATCCCCAGAAATGTAGGTAAACTCTTCGAAACAACCGACGTTATCGATACATATATCTTCCGTACAATGACAGAAATCGGCGGCAAGATGGAAAACGGTACAGCAGTTGGTCTTGTACAGTCTATAGTTGCTCTTATACTTGTTCTTACTACCAACAAGTTAAGTAAGATGATAGACAACGATTACGGTCTTATTTAATGGTGCACAGCAAGGAGGATTAGTATAATGAATAAAAGGAAAAAGAGAGGACAATTTGTCCTCAACATAGTTTTAATATTACTGTGCGTTGTAGTTATAGCACCAATGGTACTCCTGGTAAGTGTATCTGTTTCCAGCGAAACGGACATAGCTATGAACGGATATTCATTTATCCCCAGACAGCTTGACTTCTCTGCATACAAATTTGTATTCGAGAGCCCCGATGTTATTCTTCAGGCGTACAAAGTTACAATAATATATTCATTTATAGGTATGTTCTTGAGTATCCTCATTAAGTCCATGATGGCATATATGCTTTCGGTAAAGATATTCAAAGCAAGAAGAGTTATTTCTCTTCTCTTGTACTTCACATCACTCTTCGGTGGCGGTATGATAGCAAGCTACCTTATCTACACACAGGTATACGGACTTAGCGACTCACCTATTATGTATGTATTGCCCGGTCTTGTTAGCCCCTGGTATGTATTTATGATTAGAACAAGCATGCAGGGTATTCCGGAAGAGATTTCCGAATCTGCATTTATGGATGGTGCATCCGAGTACAGAATTCTCTGGCAGATGATAATTCCACTCTGTAAGCCGGTTCTTGCAACAGTTGCACTCTTCACTTTCCTTGAAAAGTGGAATGACTGGTCCACCTCCATGGTTTACATACAGAACCCCAAACTCATGAGCCTTCAGTATCAGCTCCAGAGAATACTCCAGAACATTCAGGCTATGCAGAGTACAGAAAATACAGGTATTGCAATTGACCTTAGCAAGATTCCTACAGAAACAGCTCGTATGGCAATGGCAGTTATAGTTGCAGGACCTGCACTTCTTATATTCCCGTTCTTCCAGAAGTACTTTACAAAGGGCCTCACAGTAGGTTCCGTAAAGGGTTGATTTATTAGCCTTAGATATATTTTATATAAATTTAAAAAATGAAGGAGGAATTAACATGAAAAAAATTATAGCACTTTTGCTTGCAGCTATAATGCTGTTTTCAATGTGCGCATGTAGTAAAAGCGGCTCTGACGAGGGCGGCGTAAAAACTCTCAAGATTTACATGCCTTCAGATCCCCAGAAGGACTTAGAGCTTGTTGTGGCTGAGGCAAACAAAATCGTTGAGAAAAAGCTTGGCGTAAGAATGGAAGTTAAGCTTATCGACATGGGTGCTTATGCACAGAAGATGAACTTGAATATGGCATCCAAAGACGATTATGACATCTGCTTTGTAGGTTACATAAACAAGTTTAACACTGCAGTATCACTCGGTGGTCTTATGCAGCTCGACGACCTTCTTAAAGAAGTTCCCACATTAAAGGCTCAGGTACCTGAGTATCTTTGGGATGCAGCCAGCTTCGAAGGCGGTATCTATGCAGTTCCCAACGAGCAGATAAACGCTACAAAAACAACAATGTTCACATTCAAGGACCTTGCAGATAAATACGGCTTGGATCTTGATTCTATCAACAAGAAGTACGACATCGAACCTTTCTTAAAGAAGATTAAGGAAAATGAGCCCAACCTCATTCCTTACAGATTAAACTCAGGTGGCTTCTCCATAAGCGATGACCCCAACTTCAGAGGTTACGAAACCATTACTAGCAGCTTCGTATTCAAGAAGGGCGACCCCAAGTGTAAGGTTGTATTAAAGCAGGATGACCCCGCAGTAAGGGCTGGTGTTGCAAGAAGAGTAGAATGGCTCGAAAAGGGCTACATCCGTCAGGATATTCTCTCTGTAACAGACGACACAATGGACTACAAGGCTGGTAAGTATGCAGTATGGTCTGCAGTTTACAAGCCCGGTGTAGAAGCAGATATGACTACACAGTTCGGCGGTAGAGAAGTTATTGCTATTCATACCAAAGATGACCTTCCCTACATTTCCAACTCCAACTGCGTATCCACAATGCTCGCTATTGGTGCAGACTCCAAGTACCCTGTAGAAGCTATTAAGCTCATCGAGCTCTTAAACACAGATAAAGAACTCTACAACATAATGGCTTTCGGTATCGAAGGTAAGCACTACACATTAACAGAAGAAGGCAAAGTTAAGAAGATAGAAAACTCCGGCTACTCAATGGAAGGCTGGAAGTGGGGATGCCAGTTCAACTCTCTCCTTCTCGATGGTCAGGCAGATGACACATGGGAAGAAACAAAGAGATTGAACGACGAAGCAGAAAAGTCTCCTCTTATGGGCTTTGTTCTCGATACAACACCCATCGAAGCAGAACTTGCTAACTATGCTGCAGTATCTTCTGAATACAAGTTCTATCTTGAAGGCTACACAACAGACTATCTCGATTTCGAAGATGACTACAAGAAGAAACTTGCAAATGTTGATGTTAAGGCAATCAAGAAAGAATTACAGAGACAGATTGACGCTCATCTTGCTTCAAAGAAGAAGAAATAAGTCCCTTTAAATTCGGACTAAATCATCAAAGAATTGCAAACCCGGGCTTTTGCCCGGGTAGGTATATAAAAATTTTTTTGAAAGGTGATATTAAATGAAAAGATTTTTATCTGTTCTTCTTGCAGCAGTAATGTTACTTTCTATGGTAACAGTATCTTATGCAGACGAACCCATAACCGTTGAGTACTGGAACGCAAACACAAGTACAATCGTTCTTGAACTCTCAGACAGTGTAAGTACTGCAGAACTCGAGTATGCTATTACTCTCACAGGTCCCGATGGTGTTATCTCCGGTGCAAACTACGAGGTTAATGCTCACACAACACCTGCAGGTGCTCACTCAACAACTCAGATTGCTGCAAGTGATCACGGCAACTATGCTATAAGAGCACTTACACCCAATAGCTACACATACACAATCGAGCTTACAGAAGGTGCATTCGAGTTTGATGAAGAATATCGTCTTGATATTGCTGCATCCTTACTTGGCGGAGCTTATGGCTTAAAGTTTACAGTTAACAAAATTGCTGTAGAAAACTTCGCTACAGAAGCTTGGACCAAGGACTCTAGCGGTACATCAGTTACTGTTGCAGACAATGCTTTAACAGTTGTAGATGCTTATGCGAGACTTAATCATTCAACTTCAATTTCTGCTCTCTTTGCAGACACAGGAGTTAAACCAAGCTCCTGGCGTAATAACGCAAATAACCCCGCGGCAGACCAGATTAACCTTGAAGTTAAGGTAAATGTTGCAGATACTTCTGCGGCTCACGCTGTAGGCTTTGGTATTGCTAACCATATAAATACATTTTCACTTGGTGACAATGCTTTAACAGGTTGGGCAGGTATTTCCTTCGGTGCTAATGCAAATGGCGAAAGAAGAACTGCTGCCTTCCTTGCAAAGGGCAGAGAGTCCGACCCCAATGCAGATTATGGTGACCTTGCAGCATCCACAACCTACTTTGGTGCAGCAACAAATGTTAACGCCTCCAACATGATTTATGATACACCCGACTATGCAATTACAGAGGCAGCTAAGACTTCTCCCTTTACACAGGGTCAGTCAACAAAGCTTTCTATGTTCTATGATAAAGCAGAAGCTGAAGAGACAGGTAAGATAATTTTTGGTGCAGATGGCGAATTCTACAACTACGACCAGGATATGTCTGGTATCACAACTATAAGAGCTAACCCCTACCTCTTAGTAGAGAATACAACTGCAACATTTACTGATTTAATTATGTCCTATGCGACAGGTTCTGAAATCGTAGCCTTCGAATTTGACGGTCCCACATTCTGGAACGCAGCATCCGACACAATCACACTTGACTTTGATAATCCCTTCGTAGCTTCTGAGCTTCAGGACGGTCTCGTTCTTATCGATGAAGACGGTGATGAAGTAGAAGGCCTCACAGTTAAGAAACTTACAGATATTACCAGAACCGATTACATCACAGGCAAGCACACCTACCAGGTTACCGTTCCCGGCGGATTTACAGATGATGCTGTGTACACACTTCTTCTCTCCGCAGGTACATACAACGATACTAATGGCGGCACTGGCGTACTTGTAAATGATTATGCAGTAACTTTCTCTGTAGATATCATCCTTGTTGAAGACTTCTACAATGATGGCGCTTATGCGTTAAATGCTTCTTCAAGCTATTCCAGTTCTTCAAGCTATGGTACCCCTTGGGGTATGCCCTTTACCTCCGGTAGAAAAGGTGTTATGACAATCAAGGCAGGCGCTGAAAGCAATCAGTATGCCGAAATTACAACAACAGGCAGAGCATGGTTTGCACCTGCTGCACAGTCTTCACAGTGTGCAACTTACTTTGCAAACACCGGCGTGGTTGGTTATTCATACAGATCTCAGGAACAATATAAGAACTTAACCGATTATACAACAGAAGTGGATGTTAAGGTTTCCTCTAGCGCTGGATATAGCATAAGATTACAGCAGACCGATAAGTACAACACCACAGGAACTAACTACAACTACTTCACAGTTAAAAAGACTTCTGCCGGTGCAGTTTCCACACAAGTAGCTCTTATGAATGGTTCTGCTACATACTTCAATAACCTTGAAACAGGTTCAGCTTCTTCTGCAGACTATAATGCTTTGGCGGCAGCTGCTCCCAATGCTAATGAATATGTAAGACTTTCAATGTCCATTAAGGGCGAAGATCACAAGTGGCAGATTGGTGATGTAGTACAGCACCAGACAACAACAACTGCTACACCTTCAAACTATGGTATAATCGCCTTTGATGTTGACAATGGCTTCAGCGGTAACACCTGGTCTATCGACAATATCATTCAGTCCAAGGCTACAGAAATATCCGGTATGACAGTAAGCGACATCGTAATCAACAATGATGCTTCTATCGAAAGCCTTGCAGGTCTTGGTCTTATTAATGCAGCTGTTTCCGTTCAGAACTACGGTAGCGGCGAAAACTGCGTAGCACTCCTCGCTGTATACAACTCTGCAGATGAGTCTATGGTAGATGTTTACATCTCCAACACAACTGCTATAGCTGCAGCAGATACTACAGAAGTTGCATTTACTAATGTAGATGTATCCGAAGGTGACAGTATCGCAGTTTATATCTGGGATGGTCTTAAGAACCTTGTACCTTTCACAACTGCAAAGGTATTTCCCAAGAACTAATTAAATATTAAAGCATTACAGTCAAGTTTTGACTGCTAAATGGTGGGATGGCGGCAGTTTACTGCCGCCATTTCTGCGATATTAAGACATATTTGATTTTCAAAACAGATTATTTATCACGATAGGAGATTAGCATATTATGAAAATTTTGATGATCGGAGCACATCAGGACGACAACGAATTTCGTTGCGGCGGTCTTGCCCACAAATATGTAAAGATGGGCTACGAGGTTAAATTCTTAAGTATGTGCGACGGTGGCGGCGGTCACCACATTATGAATTTTGAAGAAACCGTTGCCTGCCGTGCAAAAGAATCCGCAGCAGTTGCCGAGCTTCTTGGAGTAACATACGATGTGTGGGATGTAAATGATTGCAACCTTGTTGCAGACCTCGCCACAAGAAAGCGTCTCATAAGATACATAAGAGAGTTTAATCCCGATATGATTATAGCTCACAGAACAAACGACTATCACGCAGACCACAGAGCATCTGCACAGCTCGTACAGGACGCATCCTATCTTCTCACAGTACCCAACGAGTGCCCCGACACTCCCGCTATGCGTTTTATGCCGGTTATTCTCTACAATTTGGATGCATTCAAGTATCCTCCGTTCGAGCCTCACATCGTTCTCGATATGGACGACGAAATAGACACAAAACTCCAGATAGCACACCTAAATAAGTGCCAGGTATATGAATGGCTTCCTTACACAAAGGGCTGGACCGATATCCCCGAAGATGATGCTGAGCGTTTTGAATGGCTCAAGGGTATGACAATAACACAGGATACAACAGACGAAGAAGTAATGGCAGCCAAAAGAGGCTATGCTGTTCGTTTTGCCAAGGTTGCAGCTCGTTTCCGTAAGGAGCTTATAGCAAAGTACGGCGAGGAAAAGGGCAGCAAAATCCGCTATGCAGAAGCATTCCAGGTTTCTGAATACGGCGCTCCTCTTACAGATGAATTAAAGGCAAAGCTCTTCCCGTTTTAATTAGAACTTTAATCAATATTGTTTAAATCAAGGTAGGGGCGGATGCCCACATCCGCCCGCTATATTCAATCTAACCGTAGGGCGCAGCCTTTAGGATGCACCGCAAAAATCGCTGTGCACACATTTAAAACACAGCACGAATAGTGAAACACAGTATCGAAAAATCTGAACCTGAAAGGGAAATGTATTATGGATTTTACACCGCTTAAAAATTTTATGGACCACCTTACCGACTGGCGCATACCGGGCAACTCCGTGCGCGTATTTAAAGACTGCAAGGAGGTCTTTCGCTATGAATCAGGCTATTCCAATTTGGAACAGAAAATTAAGATGAATGGAACCGAATTGTTTAATATATATTCCTGTTCAAAGGTTGCCACAGTTACTGCGGCACTCCAGCTCTACGAACAGGGCAAATTCCTTTTGGACGATCCCCTCTATGAGTACATACCCGAATACAAGGATATGATGGTAAAGACCAAAGAGGGTGAACTCGTGCCCGCAAATAGCCACATCACCTTAAGACAGCTCTTTACAATGACAGCAGGCTTTACCTACAACCGCAAGACCCCCGCATATGACAAAGCACGCGAATTAACAGGTGGCAAAATGAACACCGTTGAGGTAATCCGCTGTATTGCAGAAGACCCGCTTGCATTCCATCCGGGCGAAAAGTTTAACTACAGCATATGCCACGATATTCTTGCGGCAGTAGTAGAAATAATTTCGGGAACAAGATTCAGTACATATGTAACACAGAACATATTCGAGCCTCTCGGTATGACACGCACCTGCTATCACCTGCCCGAAGAAAAGGAACACGAGATGGCAGAGCAGTATATTTATGTAAATACTACCGAAACCAACAGAGTTGCCCTTCAGAGCGGCAAATTCAGTTCGGAAGAAGGTCACATAGAAAACACAGGCAAAAAGGCATACCACAACAACGGCCCCGAGTTCGACAGTGGCGGTTCCGGTGTAGTAACCTGTGTCGATGACTATGTAAAATTTGTAGCTGCTCTTGCAAACTACGGTATGGGCGTAAACGGCGAGAGAATACTCTCTCCCGGCACAGTAGACCTTATGCGTACCAATCAGCTCACACCCGAACAGCGTAAAGCTCTTAAGTGGCCTCAGCTTACAGGCTATGGCTATGGACTTGGTGTCCGCACAATGACAGACAGAGCACTAAGCGGCTCCAACGGTTCCTACGGCGAGTTTGGATGGGGCGGTGCAGCAGGTGCAACAGTGCTTGCAGACCCCGAGCTTAACCTTGCTATGTTCTACACACATCACATGCAAAATCCTCAGGAGACATATTATCAGCCAAGACTTAGAAATGTTCTTTACAACAGTATAGGTAGATAACATAAAAACTCCTTCTTCTCATAGAGGAGAAGGAGTTTTTGGCATATTCAAAACGAAAAAGCCTCCCTTGTGTAAAGGGAGGGGGACCGTCGAAGACGGTGGAGGGATTGTAGGTGGATCGAAAGCATAATAGAAAAATAGTTCCGTTTGCAAAAGAACTTAGAAAAAACATGACCAAAGAAGAAAGACATCTTTGGTATGATTTTCTAAGGTATTACCCCATAAGGTTCACAAGACAAAAAGTTTTGGGAAAATATATAGCAGATTTTTATTGTGCAAAAGCAAATATTGTTGTTGAATTAGACGGCTCACAACATTTTGAAGATGCCGGACTTATAAACGATGAAATAAGAACCACTTATTTGCAAGAATATGGAATAAAGGTTATAAGAATATCAAATCTTGATGTACTTAAAAATTTTGAAAGTGTATGTCTGCATATTGATAATGAAATAAAATGTGCTATGAATAAATAATGATAATATACATGCGTTTATGTGCGCAAGAACCAACCCCTCAGTCAACTTTGTTGACAGCTCCCCTTACACAGGGGAGCCTCAGGGGAGCCTCAGGGGAGCCTCAGGGGAGTTTTAGAGAACCTCGCAATTTTTAAGCCTCCCTTGTGTAAAGGGAGGGGGACGGTCGAAGACGGTGGAGGGATTGTAACCCTGTAGTCTCGCACTCTCTTGAAAATTGTGCAATAAAAATTCATTTAAATTTATTGTAGGGGCGCCTCCCAACATCCGCGCCAAATACAAACAAATTTAAAAACCCAAAGGAGAATTACCATGACAAAACAAGAACTTTTAAAAAGAATAGGAAGCGTAGAACAGATAGGCGGTGTGCGTGATTTTACCTTCAATGACGGCAAGGCTAAGGGCGTTCGTGCCATAGAGGTAAACACAGGCAAAATCCGTTTTACCATACTCCCCGACAGATGTATGGATATAGCACAGGCAGAATTTGAAGGTACATCATTTAGCTGGATTTCCAAGACAGGCATCACCTCGCCGTATTACTACGACAAGGACGGCACAAACTGGCTCCGCGGATTTTACGGCGGTCTTATTACCACATGCGGTCTTAAAAACGTGGGCGGACCCCACGGCGACCAGGGTCTCCACGGCAGAGTCGCAAACATCCCTGCTTCCAAGGTGAGCGTGTTTGCAGACTGGGTGGGCGACGAATATGTAATGAAAATATCGGGCGAAATGCGTGAGTGCGTGGTGTTTGGCTTAAACCTTGTGTTTAAGCGTACCATAACCACCAAGCTCTTTTCTTCAAGCTTTGAGGTAGAAGACACCATCGTAAACGAAGGCTTTGCCGAAGAAGGCGTGGCACTTTGCTACCACTGCAACTTTGGTTATCCTCTTGTTACAGAGGGCGCCAAAATGATAAACCTCCCTGCCGATGTTGCAGATATATCTGCTCCCATACACGGCAAAGAAGAAGAGTGCATACATGTTCATTTTGATACCGATATTCAGACAGTAGGTATAGAAAATGACGAAATGGTTGCATACATCACATACCACAGAGACACCCTTCCGGGCTTTTTAATCTGGAAGATGATGGGCGAGAGTGAGTATGTGGTAGGTCTTGAGCCTCGTACAATAAATGGTCCTGCCGGCAAAAATGAAAACGACAATTGGCTTGTAAAACTCGCTCCCATGCAGGAGTACACAACAAAACTCAAATTCGAGATAAAGAGGAAATAATATGAAACCATATTATTTGGATTTACAGAAGAATACGGCAGATAAGCTCCAAAAATACGACAATAGCTTTTCTTTTGCGGTTGTTGCCGATTCGCATCTGGACAACTCTGTGCCCGACACCTGCGATAATATAAAAAGTGTTTCTTCGAAGTCCAATTTATCCTGCGTTTTGCATATGGGCGATATAATGTGCGGTGGTTTCCCGCGCGCAGTTGCAAACGAAATTATGCGTGACGAGATAAAAACTTTTGTAGATGCATCGCCAAATGGTGAGTTTTTTGTAACGCGAGGCAATCACGATGGCTTTGGTGACCCTGTAAAATCGAGAGCAGATGTGCTTGTAGACGGCGACTGGAACAAGGCAATAGAATATGTAGACAGCTTTTCCAATGTATCGAGAGATGCCGATGCGTCATATTACTATGTGGACTACGCGGATTATAAAACGAGGCTCATCTGCCTTAATTCGTACTCTGTAAGAAGAGATCCCGATGACGAGGACAGAGGGAACATAGCCGGCTACAACGGCAAACAGCTTGAGTGGTTTGCTACCTGCGCTCTTGATGTGCCAAAGGATTTTACGGTACTTGTTTTTTCGCACGATTTACCGTTTAAAAACTTTCCCGATGCTATATCCGAAAACAGCATAGTGGGTGGAAACGCTATGATTGAGGCTCTGCTCGATGCAAAGGCAAAGAACGGTTTTGATTTTGCAGGTTGGCTCGTAGGCCATTTTCACGGGGACTTTGAGCACTATCTTGACTCAATTCCCTTTGTGTGCTTTGTGTCGCAAACAGCATATGTTCCTACACTTTTCGAAAAGACAAAGGCGGTATATCCCGCAAGACACCTTGGCACTTTGACCGAGGACGCGTGGGATGCAGTTGTTGTAGACAAAGAGGATAGAAAACTGCGTCTTTTCCGTTTTGGAGCGGGAAAAGACAGAGAAGTATCGTATTAGAAGGTGATTTTTGTGGGCATATTTGATAGCGAAATAAAGAAAACTATAGCTGATATATTAGAAGTAAAAAAAGACGGAGACCTTTGTTTTGCGCTTCTCTCGGACACTCATATATCTGACGAAGGTATAGATACACGCAGCAACATCTGCGAGGTTGACAAGGCAGTAAGCTTTGACTTTGTGTGCCATCTGGGAAATGTTACAAATGGTGATAACCCGCAAAACATATCCAGAAAGATGTTTAGAAGAGAGCTTGATGCCTACAGATTTTCTGTAGGCAAGAATACACTCTATGTAACACAGGGCGACACAGACGGCTGGCGTGACGAACGCTACATAGGTCAGCTTGTAAAGGGTATATTTTTTGATAAAGAGTGGTACGAAGATACTTCATTTATCCACTATGAGCAGGGTGGTGTAGGACCAAAAGGCAAACCATATTACTATGTGGACAAAGAAGATATAAGGCTTATATTCCTTTGTTCATATTTCAGACAGTATGATCTGGAGATAGAATTCCATCAGAAATATGTGGGCTACGATGCCGAGCAGATTAAGTGGCTTTTAAAAGAAGCACTAAATGGCTGCGAAGGTAAGAAAGTGCTTATCTTTACCCACAGAATACCGCTTTCCCGCTTTGAATGCGGCAAAGCCCCTTTTATATACAGGGGCAATTCCACCGAAGCCTTTTTGACTGTGCTTCAGCAGGCAAAGGAAAGAGGCGTGGATATCGTTGGTATATTTGCAGGTGCATACAATGCCGATGATGTAGAAAGTATAGGCGATATAAATCATATCCTAATTGGACATCAGCTTGCAAAGGGCAGGGAACTGGGCACCATAGAGCAGGATTTGTGGGACGCAGTTGTCCTTAAGAAAAATGAGCGAAAGGTTTATCTCTTCCGCTTTGGCGCGGGCGAGAATAGAGTAGTAGAGTATTAATAAACCAAAGACTTATCCCAAAGTGAAAGTTTTTGATAATTGAATTTGTTTCAAAACAAAAAGGGTGACGCATTTTGCATCACCCTTAATTTTTTGACTTCGTATTACACAATACCCTGTGCCATCATAGCTTCAGCAAGTTTCTGGAAGCCTGCAATATTGGCACCTGCAATAAGGTCACCTTCCATGCCGTACTCTTTTGCGGATTCGCTGCAGTTCTTGTAGATGTTTACCATAATGCCGTGGAGTTTTTCGTCAACCTCTTCTTTGGACCAGGAGTAGCGCATACTGTTCTGGCTCATTTCCAGAGCAGACACAGCAACACCGCCTGCATTAACAGCCTTGGAGGGAGCAACAATTACGCCGTTTGCACGAAGATACTGGGTAGCCTCGTCTGTTGTGGGCATATTGGCAACTTCAACATAGTACTTAACGCCGTTTGCAACAATCTTCTTGGCATCTTCTATGTCAACCTCGTTTTGTGTAGCACAGGGCATAACAATATCGGTCTTAACGCCCCAGGGCTTTTCGCCGGGATAGAATTTTGCACCGAATTTGTCTGCATAATCCTGAACCTTGTCGCGTCCGGAGGAACGCATTTCGAGCATATATGCTGCCTTTTCCTCTGTAATACCGTTTTCATCATACACATAACCGTCGGGACCGGAAATGGTAAGCACCTTACCGCCGAGCTGGTTAATCTTGAGTACAGAACCCCAGGCAACATTACCAAAGCCGGACACTGCAAATGTCTTACCCTTTATGTCCTCGCCGTATTCTTTTAGTAGTTCATTACAGAAGTAAACTGCACCGTAGCCTGTAGCTTCAGGACGGATAAGGCTTCCGCCGTAGGTGAGACCCTTTCCTGTAAGAACTGCATTTTCGAAGTTGTTGCAGATTCTCTTATACTGACCGAACAGATAACCGATTTCTCTTGCACCCACACCGATATCGCCTGCAGGAACATCTATGTTAGGACCGATATGACGATATAGCTCTGTCATAAAGCTCTGGCAGAATCTCATAATTTCGCCATCGCTCTTTCCTCTGGGGTCAAAGTCGCTACCGCCCTTACCGCCGCCTATGGGAAGACCGGTGAGGGAGTTTTTGAATATCTGCTCAAAACCTAAAAATTTGATAACGCCTATGTACACTGAGGGGTGGAAACGAAGACCGCCCTTGTAGGGACCGAGTACACTGTTGTACTGAACTCTGAAACCTCTGTTAACCTGTACCTTTCCGCTGTCATCTACCCACGGAACACGGAAAACAATCTGTCTTTCCGGCTCTACTATTCTTTCAAGAAGCGAAGCCTCTTCATATTCGGGATGTTTGTCGAGCACAGGTCCGAGACTTTCCAGAACATCTGTAACAGCCTGGATAAATTCCGGCTCGCTGCCATCCTTTGCTTTAACTTTTTCCAATACTCTTTCTACATAAGTCATATTTAGATCCTCCACGAATAAAAATGCAATAAATTTTAAAACTATAATCAATTTTAACATTTTTATGCCTAAATTGCAAGCGTTATTACTAAAAACATGAAATATTACAATAAATTTCTTGCAAATTTCTGCAAATTATGCGTTTTGTAAAAAAAGAAAAGCCAAAAGATAGTTTTTGTCCTTATAAACTTGACACTCTGCGGGATAGATGTTATGATTTAAAGAGTAATTTTATTTTTTGCGAGGTGGCAAAAATGTCATATAAAATAGTTCGAAAAAGTGTTCTTAACGAGCAGGTTTTTCTCCTCGAAATAGATGCACCTCTTGTTGCCAGAAGAGCGGAGCCCGGTCAGTTTATTATACTCCGTATAGATGAACACGGTGAGAGAGTTCCCTTTACAATTGCAGATTTCGACAGAGGAAATGGCACAGTTACCATAATAGTACAGATTGTGGGTAAAACAACCATGCAGCTTTCCGAATTAAACGAGGGCGATAGTATTTTGGATTTTGCAGGCCCTCTTGGTACTCCCACAAAGCTCGACGGTATAAAAAAGGTTGCAGTAATAGGCGGAGGTCTTGGTACCGCCATAGCATATCCGCAGGCAAAAAAGCTCTCTTTAATGGGAGCGGATGTTACTGTAATTGCAGGCTTTCGCAACAAGTCCTTTGTTATTTTGGAAGATGAGCTTAAAGAGGTTTCAGATAAGCTCATAATCACAACAGATGACGGCTCAAACGGTACACAGGGCTTTGTAACCGACAGACTCAGAGAGCTTATAGAGTCCGGCGAGAAATATGATGAGGTTATAGCCATAGGTCCGCTTGTTATGATGCGTGCAGTGTGCACTCTCACAAAGGAGCACGGCATACCTACCACGGTTTCTATGAATCCTGTTATGATAGACGGCACCGGAATGTGCGGTGGCTGTAGAGTGGTTGTAGGCGGAGAGACCAAGTTTGCCTGTGTGGACGGTCCCGATTTTGATGGTCACCAGATAGACTGGGATCTGGCACTTAAAAGACAGACAATGTATAAAAAAGACGAAGAAAAATCAGCACACGACCATAAGTGCTATATTGGGAGGACACATCATGCCTAATATGTCCAATGTAAAAACACCTATGCCCGAACAAAACCCCTGCGAGAGAATACATAACTTCGATGAGGTTTTCTTTGGTTATACCCCTGAGATGGCTATGGAAGAAGCACAAAGGTGTTTAAATTGCAAAAACAAGCCTTGCGTATCAAAATGCCCTGTAAATGTTCGTATTCCCGAATTTATACAGTGCGTTGCCAAGGGCGATTTTGACGAGGCGTACAATATAATTACCGATACCAACAGCCTTCCCGCAGTATGCGGAAGAGTGTGCCCGCAGGAGACACAGTGCGAGTCTAAATGTGTGCGTGGTATAAAGGGTGAGAGCGTTGCAATAGGAAGACTCGAGCGTTTTGTGGCAGATTATCATATGCTAAATGCCAAGGAAGAGATCAAAAAGCCTGCCCCCAACGGAAAAAAGGTGGCAGTAGTAGGCTCAGGTCCCTCAGGTCTTACTGTAGCAGGCGATTTGGCAAAGCTTGGCTATGAGGTTACCATATACGAGGCATTTCACACCGCAGGCGGTGTTCTGGTGTACGGAATTCCTGAATTCCGTCTGCCAAAGTCTATAGTTGCCAAAGAGATAGAGAAGCTCACAGCGCTTGGTGTAAAGATAGAAAAGAATGTTGTAATAGGAAGGACAATACTTGTAGACGAGCTGTTTGACGATTTTAAATTCGATGCTGTGTATATTGCATCGGGTGCAGGCCTTCCGTCCTTTTTACGCATAGAGGGCGAAAACCTAAACGGTGTGTACAGTGCCAATGAGTTCTTAACCAGAATAAATCTAATGAAGGCATACAAATTCCCCGAATTTGATACACCTGTTTACATTGGCTCGAATGTGGCGGTATTTGGCGGCGGTAATGTTGCCATGGATGCTGCACGAAGTGCCAAAAGGCTCGGAGCAGAGAATGTGTACATTGTATACCGCAGAGGCTTCGACGAGCTTCCTGCCAGACGCGAGGAGGTCCTTCACGCCAAGGAAGAGGGCATAGAATTTATGCTTCTTAAAAACCCCGTACGATTCCTGGGTGATGACAAGGGCTGGATTTCCGGCGTTGAGCTTGTGGATATGGTACTGGGAGAGCCCGATGAGAGCGGCAGACGCTCACCAATAGAGGTAGCAGGCTCGAACAAGGTTGTAAGCATAGATACTGCAATAGTAGCCATAGGCCAGAGTCCCAATCCGCTTATAAGACAGACTACAGAAGGGCTCGATACCAACCGCAGAGGATGTATAATAACCGATGAATTCGGTGCCACCACCAAGGAGATGGTCTACGCCGGAGGCGATGCCGTAACGGGTGCTGCAACGGTAATTCTCGCTATGGGAGCAGGCAAAACTGCCGCCAAGGCAATACACGAGAAGCTTATGGGTACAGAGGTATGAAAAAGATTTTGACCGTTACATTCAACCCTTGTATAGACAAAACAATAACAATAGAAGAGTTTAACTACGGCGGATTAAACCGTGTCGCCAATTCCAGAACAGACATCGGCGGCAAGGGTATAAATGTGTCCAAGGTGCTAAAGAGCTTTGAGGTGCCCCAGACAGCCTATGCCATAACCGCAGGCGAAAACGGCAAAAGGATAAAGGAGTTTCTTAAAGGCGAAAATATAGACAGTGTGTTTACCGAAACGGACGGAGAGGTCCGCATAAATCAGAAGCTTATAAACAAAAAAGATTTAGTTACCACAGAGATAAACGAAAAAGGCTTTTGCCTTACAGAAGAAAAATATATTGAGGTACTAAACACGGTTGACAGCCTTCTTTCCCGATGCAAAATAGCTGTTTTGTCGGGCAGTGTGCCCGAAGGTGCGCCGGAGGGTGTGTATGCCGATGTTATAAACATGGCAAAAAAGTATGGTGTAAAGGTTATTTTAGATGCAGACAGCAGAAAGTTGGAGCTTGGCACAGAAGCATTACCTTATGCAATAAAACCCAATCTGGACGAATTTTGCGCCCTCATCGGCAAAAAAGTCGCAAGTGCAAATGAGATAGTATCCGAGGCTAAAAAGCTCACACAGAAGGGAATAGAGCTTGTTGCAGTATCTATGGGAGCAGACGGCGCGGTTTTTGTAACAAAGGATAGTGCATACAAGGCAGATCCTTTTGCGATAGAATGTAAGAGTACAGTTGGTGCGGGAGATTCTATGGTGGCTGCCATGGCATATTCGTTGCATAGTGGTTTGCCACTTTGCGATACAGCAAAGCTCTGTGTTGCCGCAGGTTCGATAACCTCTTCTAAAGAGGGCACGCAGGTTTGTACTTTTGATGAAGTGATTGGAAGAAAAGATGATGTCAAAGTGTTTGTATTATAATATTTTTTGTGTTAAAATAAAACAAAAAACAATAAGAAAGGAATGTTACTATGTTAAAGAAAATACCCAAAATCATTCCCCCCGAGCTTCTCAAGATACTCGCAGAAATGGGACACGGCGATGAAATCGTTATAGGAGACGGAAATTTTCCCGGTGAAAGAGTAGGTCAGAGATGTGTAAGATGTGACGGCCACGGAGTGCCCGAACTTCTTAGTGCGATACTCGAGATTTTCCCTCTTGATACTTATGACAAGCCCGTGTACATTATGGAGAAGGTACCCGGAGATACCGTGGAAACTCCCATATGGGATGAATATGCAAAGATTATAGCAGATCACACAAAAGACGGTCTTACTCAGGTAGAACGCTTTGCATTCTATGAGAGAGCAAAGGATGCTTATGCTGTGGTAATGTCGGGCGAATCTGCACTTTATGCAAATATAATTTTGAAAAAGGGCGTAGTAAAAGATTAATTCCCAAAAGAATAGGGCTGTAAAAAACATTGTTTTTTACAGCCCTTTTTTATGTCTTTTAAGAAATTGATATTATTTTTTTGGGACAAGCGTCTACGCAGGCACCGCACTGTGTGCATTTTTGAAAGTCAATTCTTGCAAGGTTATCCAAAACCTTTATAGCATCAAATTCACATTTCTTTTCGCATATTCTGCAGCCTATGCAACCTACCGTGCAATAATTTTTAACCTGTGCACCCTTGTCTTTAGATGAGCAGGACACATAGATTTTGTTTTTATTAGGCACAAGCTCAATTATATTTTTGGGGCAGGTGCCAACGCATCTTGCACAACCCACACACTTTTTATCGTCGATATAGGCAATAGAGTCTTTTATGGATATAGCATCAAACTCACACGCCGCTATGCAGCTTCCAAGTCCTATACAGCCGTACTGGCACGCCTTGGGACCGCCGTTTAGGATGTTTGCACTGTGGCAGTCGGTTATACCCGTAAAATCATATTTGTTACCGCATTTTTCGCTTGTTCCTTTGCATTTGAGCCTTGCTGTTTTCTTTTCCACCGCTTTGGCTTCAACGCCCATTATGGAACATATGAAAGCGTTTTTCTCATCTGTCATAAGATTGCATTTTGTGGCACTTTCGCCATTTGTAACTATTGCCTCTGCAAGTGCACCGCAGCCTGTATATCCGCATCCGCCGCAGTTTGCACCGGGAAGACACTCGCATATTTGGTCTATTCTTTCGTCCTTATCTACCTTAAACACAATAGATGCAAAGGCAAGGAGCGCTCCAAAGAAAAGACCTATAGCTCCTATGGAAAGAGCAGGTATTAATATTTCTGCCATATGAGTACCCCCTTATCAGAATGAAAGTCCCTGGAAACCAAGGAAAGCCATAGCCAGTAGTCCTGCGGTAATAAGTGCAATCGGGAAGCCCTTTAGAGCCTTTGGAATATCGGCAGTTTCAAGTCTTTCTCTCACACCGGCAAAAAGAACTATTGCAAGTGTAAAGCCGATTGCCGCACTAAACGCATACCACACAGATTCAATGAGGTTGTAGCTTCTCTCTACATTAAGAAGCGTAACACCGAGCACTGCACAGTTCGTGGTAATAAGCGGCAGATATATGCCAAGTGCACTGTAGAGTGCAGGCAGGGTTTTTGCCACAAACATTTCAACGAACTGAACGAGAGATGCAATAAGCAGTATAAAAGAAAGTGTCTGCAGATACTGGGCTCCAAGCGGAACGAGTATGTAATTATACACAATGTTTGTAAGTGCTGAAGCAAGTACCATTACAAAGGTAACTGCCATACCCATACCAAGTGCAGTGTTTGTTTTTTTGGATACTCCTAAAAAGGGGCATATTCCGTAGAATTTAACAAGAACAAAGTTTTCGACAAGGATTGCTGCAACGGACAATTCAATAAAATGAGCGATGTTCATATTTTGTCTCCTCCTTTGTTCTTTTTTGATTTTATTACATTGAGTATGCCAAGTATTGTGCCGAGCACAATAAATGCTCCGGGAGGAAGAATAAACATAATTGCGGGCTGGAAATTTGCTCCAAACAGGCTAAATCCAAGAAGTGTTCCCGCACCGAGAATTTCTCGTACAGAGCCGAGCACGCTAAGACCTAATGTAAAGCCAAGCCCCATACCCAAACCATCGAGTGCCGAGGGAAGAGGCTTATTTTTGGAAGCAAAGCTCTCTGCACGCGCAAGGATTATACAGTTAACAACAATAAGAGGTATAAAAAGTCCCAGTGCTGCGGAAATAGATGGCAGATACGCCTTAAGAAGCATCTCTATGATACTTACGAATGCTGCTATTATAACTATGTACGATGCAATTCTTATTTTCGATGGGATTAGTTTTCGCACCAATGATATTGCAAGGTTTGAACACACAAGAACGAATGTTGCCGAAAGTCCCATACCAATAGCATTTATAAGAGAGGTTGTAACGGCAAGGGTAGGGCACATACCAAGAAGCTGTACAAAGGTGGGGTTTTCGTTTATTATGCCGTTTTTAAATGCAGATTTCATTTATTTGCCCTCCTTTTCTATTAGCTCTTTTGCCGCCTTGAGTGCAGAATTTACTCCATTTGCAACTGCTTTGGAGGTAACTGTGGCTCCGCTTATGGCACTTATCTCGCTATTTTTTGACGCAGAGGTTTTAACTACGGATATTTCGCTCGTCTTACCCGCAAATTGAGAAATCCAGGATTCATCAGAGGCTTTTGCACCAAGGCCCGGAGTTTCTGACATATCGGTTATTTTAACACCGCTTACTTCTCCATCTTTGGTTACGCCAACCATCATTGTTATGGCACCGCCAAATCCTGATGGGGTTACCTTAAAGCAGTAGCCAACGATGCTTCCGTCTTTGTCTTTGCCTATATATGCTTCGGAAACGCTCTCGCATTGTTTGGGTGCAAACTCATCTGCATCGGGCAGAACCTCTGTTTTTGCTGTTTCCTCCGCTTGCGCCTGAAGCATAGCAATTCGGTCTTTTGTAAGATGGTTACACAGTACCAGAAGCAGTGTGCAAACAAATGCTATTACAAAGAGTATTGCGGCAAGCTTTATAATGAACTTTGTGTTTTTCATTTATCCTTCACCGCCTTACCGAAAGTTTTTGGCACAAAAGCCTTGTCTATAAGAGGAGTAACTATATTCATTACAAGTATTCCGTAGGTAATGCCCTCGGGGTAAGCACCGTAGGAACGGATAACTCCGGTTATCACAGCCGCACCGAATGCGTATATAAACTGACCTTTTGCGGTAAGAGGACTTGTTGTGTAGTCCGTAGCCATAAAGAATGCACCCAGCATAGCTCCGCCTGAGAGTATGGTAAAGAGGAAGTCTCCCTGGAAGAAGCCCGAAGGGTTGAATATAAATCCAAAAATGCCCAGAGTTGCAAGAAATGTAAGCGGTATTACGGGAGTAATAACCTTTCTTACAATAAGATATATACCCCCTGCAAGAAGTGCCAGTGCACATATTTCACCAATGCATCCGCTTATATTTGTTCCCAAAAACAAATCCTTAAGGACGGGGAGGTTTGCTCTGCCTTCTTTAAGCATGGCAAGAGGTGTCGCACCGGAAATGCCATCTGCAGTCCAGTCTGTCATGGCAACGGGCCACGAAGCGAGCAGAAAAGCTCTTGCGGCAAGTGCGGGATTAACAATGTTCTGACCGAGACCTCCAAAAAAGCATTTTACTATAATTATGGCAAATATGCCTCCAATGATTGGTATGAAAAGGGGTACATTAAAGGGCAGACACATAGCAAGCAGAAGTCCTGTAACAACAGCACTTAGGTCTCCTATGGTGTTTGGCTTTTTGGATAGCTTGTTCCACACATATTCACTTATGACACAGCTTGCTATGCTGATTGCAGTCACAAGAAGGCACCTCGCACCTAAAAGGAATACCGAAACTATGAGAGCGGGCAAAAGTGCTATTATTACATCGCGCATAACAGTAGATATGTACTTGTCGCCTCGTATGTGAGGTGCGTATGATATACTTAAATTTTTATCCACAATTTTTACCTCACTTTTTTCGTAATTTTATTTTAGCCGTTTTTATGTTTTGTGTAATGGGCTGTCTGCTGGGGCATATGTATGAGCAAACACCGCATTCTATGCAGTCCATTATGTTATATTTTTGCATATTTTCTGTATCGTTTATCTTTATGTAGCTATTAAGGAGAGCAGGTACGAGTCTCATAGGGCAAGCACCTACGCATTTGCCGCATTTAACGCAGTTTACGGTTTCCCTTTTGTCCATTTCCTCATCGGTAAAGGCTAAAAGAGCCGAAGTCCCTTTTATTGCGGGAGCATCAAGACAGTACTGAGCTGTGCCCATCATAGGACCGCCCATTATAATCTTTTTTGCGCTTTCAAAGTCACAATCCGCACTTTGGAGTACATCACGCAGGGGTGTACCCGTTCTTACGCAGAAGTTAGATGGCTTTCTTATGGCACTACCCGAAACAGTAACAACTCTCGAAAGCACCGGCTTTCTGAATGTGAGGGCATTGTAAACGGCTATACAAGAGTCTATGTTATTTACAACCACACCCACATCTGCAGGAAGCTTTCCGCTGGGCACTTCTCTGCCCGTTACAGCCTTTATAAGATGCTTTTCGCTTCCTTGCGGATATTTTGTTTTAAGTACCTTTACCTCTGTACCTGGAAAGGAAGATGATAGTCTTTGCATAGAAGCTATTGCATCGGGCTTGTTGTTTTCAATGCCTATTAAGCACTTTGTAACTCCGAGGATGCTTTTTATAAGCTCTGCACCCTTAAATATCTTTTCGGGAGTTTCTATCATAAGTCTGTAATCACTTGTAAGATAAGGCTCGCACTCGGCACCGTTTATTATAAGACAATCTATCTTTTTATCCTCGGGGGGATTTAGCTTTATGTGAGTGGGGAAGGTAGCACCGCCAAGTCCCACAAGTCCCATCTCTCTTATTATTGCAAGCTTTTCCTCTTTGGTGAGAGTGTCCACATCGTCATATTCGTGAATTGTAGGCACGCATTCGTCCTGAAAGTCGTTTTCTATTACAACACTCAAAACTATAGTGCCGTTTGGATGCGGTCTAGGTTCTATGTAAGTTACAGTGCCCGAAACAGACGAATGAATAGGTGCACTTACAAAAGCATCGCTGTCACCGATTTTTTGCCCTCTTAAAACTCTGTCGCCCACAGAAACGGTAGGGGAGCACGGAGCACCTATGTGCTGTTGCATAGGGAATACCATCGTTTTGGACGGAGCTAGCTTTACAACTTCGCAGTTTTCAGTTTCTTTTTTGTGGTCATTTGGATGAAGACCGCCTTTAAAGGTTAAATTCTTCAACTGTATGTCACTTCTTTCATTATTTTTTGTGTTGACGCAAAAGTTCCTCTTTTATATCCCACAGATTTTTCGACAAATCTACATAGTATTTATGCGGATTTTCAAATCTTTTTACTTCGTTCCATATGCCGTCCACCTGCTTTGCACAGAAAGAGCGGATTTCGTCTATATGGGGGCTTTCATATACCAGTGTGCCTTTTTTAAATATCGGCACAAGGAGTTCTTTTGCATAGTAGTTTGTAATTGTTTTTCTCTTCCAGGTGTGCTCTGGGTCAAATATTTCGTAATCGGAGCCGTCTGGAAGCGGCTCATCATTTAGCATAATAAGGTCTGCAATAGCCTTGTCGTTATCTTTGGAGTAGAAACGCACCAGTTTTTTGTTGCAGGGGTTTGTGATTTTGGCAGTATTTTCGCTTAATTTGATTTTGGGGATCTCACGCCCGCTTTCATCATATACGCTTGTAAGCTTATATACACCGCCGAACACCGGCTCGCTTCGGGAGGTTATGAGTCTTTCACCCACACCGAAAGAGTCTATTTTTGCATCCTGATGTATAAGGTCTCTTATGATGTATTCATCGAGCGAATTGGATGCAACAATCTTTACATCGTAGAGTCCCTCGCTGTCGAGAATTTCACGCACCTTTGAGGAAAGATATGCTATATCTCCGCTGTCTATACGCACGCCACTGGGCTTGTGGCCGTTTGGTATAAGATATTCTTTAAACACTCTTATGGCGTTTGGCAGACCCGAATTTAAAACATTGTATGTATCTATAAGCAGAGTACACGAATCGGGATAGGTCTTGGCATAAGCCATAAATGCCTCATATTCTGTATCGAACATCTGTATCCAGCTGTGAGCCATTGTGCCAAGGGCGGGTATTTTAAATTTCTGGTCGGCAAGAGTGCAGGCAGTACCAATGCATCCTGCAATATATGCCGCCCTTGCACCGTTTATTGCACCGGTGCTTCCCTGAGCACGCCTTGAACCAAATTCCATAACGGCACGGCCCTTGGCAGCTCTTACAATTCTGTTTGCCTTGGTAGCAATAAGGCACTGGTGGTTTATGGTTATAAGAAGCATAGTCTCTATAAGCTGTGCCTCAATTACAGGTCCTACAACCTTTACAATGGGTTCGCCGGGGAATATGGGTGTTCCTTCTTTAATGGCATATATATCGCAGGTAAACTTAAAGTTTTTAAGATAATCTAAAAATCTTTTGTCAAACATACCTCTTGACTCAAGATATTCTATGTCCTCGTCCGAAAAAGACAAGTTTTTAAGGTAGTCCACAAGCTGTTCGACACCTGCCATTATGGCAAAACCGCCATCGTCGGGAATCTTGCGGAAAAACATATCAAAGCAGGCTATTTTGTCCTTAAACCCATGCTCAAAGTAGCCGTTTGACATAGTTAGTTCATAAAAATCCATAAGCATTGTAAGGTTTTCTTTAAAGTTCATTTGTATGCCTCCAATAATAACGAAGAACTTCCCCAAAATATGTGTTTAGGAAAGTTCCGTTTGTAAATTTATTTGTTCATAGCGTCTTCAAGCCAATATGCCCCTATATCGAGCGCACGGTAAAGCCCTTCGCGTTCTGCCTTTTTCTCTACTCTGCCGTCTGACATGAGAGATACTACAACCTCTGTTGCAAGCTCAAGGTCCTGGTATGACTCTGTATCCAGGATTTCTATACAGACATAGTATTTGTCCACAATATCTCCGTATATAACGGTATTTCCTCTCTTGACAAGTGGTCTTCCTTTGTATATAAGAGCTGTCTGCTCCTTCTTTTTAGCCAAAAAAATCACTCCTAGTATATTATTAGTATTATTCTAACACATAAAAGAATAAAAGTAAAGCAATAATAGTAAAAAAACAAGAACAATCGTTAAAAACGGAGATTTTTGTATGACCATACTTTTTGTAAGGACACTTATTATATATTCCATAGTTGTTTTATCCTTGCGTCTTATGGGCAAAAGACAAATAGGACAGCTTCAACCGTCGGAACTTGTGGTAGCAATTATGATATCCGACCTTGCCACTATGCCGATGAGCGATGTATCCATGCCGTTATTATATGGAATTGTGCCCATTTTTACTCTTGTTGTATGCGAAATGCTTTTGTCTTTTTTGAGCCTCAAAAGTGAGTGGATACGGGTTGTCTTAAGCGGTAGACCGCAGCTTCTTGTACGAAAAGGCCGTATTCAAAGAAAGGAGCTTCTCCACTCCAGAATAAATGCCGATGATCTTATGGAGGAGCTTCGCAAGGCAGGGTATTTCAGCTTAAATGATGTAGACACCGTGATTTTGGAAACGGGCGGAACTCTCTCTGTTATACCCAACGCCAAGGCATCTCAGCCCACAAACGAGGACCTTGGTATACACAGTCAGCAAGAAGAGGTACCTTATATAATTATTGCCGACGGCAAGATAAGAAAAAGTGAACTTGTCCGCTCGGGGAGAGACGAGAACTGGATTAAAAAAATCCTAAAAGAAAACAAAATAAAGAGTATAAAGGATGTATTTATACTTTCTCAGGACGGCGGAGGAAGAATATTTGTACAGAAAAAGAGTGATGATAAGTGAGAGATGAGATTGTTTGCTGTATTATACTTTTTGCCCTTATAGGTCTTTTTGTCTACAACTCATATGTGGTGGAGGACAATACCAAAGATGTAATAGAGGCAATAGAAAAAGCCGAGGAGAGTGGAAAGGATTATGAGGATATCCTAACAAGGTGGAAAAAGGAGAAAAAGGCACTTTTTTATATTTGCAGCCACACTATTATTATGCAGATAGACGAGAACATAAATTTAGGCTGTGAGTATGTAAAGCTTGGCGACAGTGAGCGCTCAGAATATATGTTCAAAAAGGCGAGAGTACTTTTAGAGGACCTTGCACAACGCGAGAAAATTAAACTTGACAATATTTTTTAATTGAAATATTATAATATATATGCTAATATAATGTTACGGAGATTTACTTATGAGAATAATGGGAATTGATTACGGCGATTCCAGAGTGGGAATTGCTCTTTCTGACCCTCTGGGCATTACAGCTCAGGGACTTACAACACTTCCTAACAAGGTGTACGATAAGATGCTTAAAAACCTTGTTTCGCTCGTTTTGGAGCATAGTGTAGACAAGATAGTGCTGGGTATGCCCAAAAACCTAAACGGAAGCCTTGGTATAAGAGCAGAGGTAACACAGGATTTTCTTAAGGATTTACAAAGGGAAATTCCCGATATGGAGATTATCCTTTGGGATGAGAGGCTCACTACCGTTGAGGCAAGCGGAGTGCTCAATGTAACCAATACCCGCGGCAAAGACAGAAAGAATGTAATCGACACAGTTGCAGCTTCGATTATACTTCAGAGTTACTTAGATTATTTAAAACGAGGAGAATGATTATGGAACAGGAAAACATCATTACATTAACAGGCGAAAACGGAGAAGCATTCGATTTTGAAATAGCTGATTCCTTTGAGCTTGAGGGCAACAAGTATATAGCTCTTATTCCTCCCGAGGATGCAGACGCAGAGGAAGACGAGGTACTCATTATGCGAATAGAAACTGAGGATGAGGAAGAGACTATTCTCACACAGATAGACAGCGATGAGGAACTTGACAAAGCATTCGAAATGTTTAAAGACAGATGCGCAGATCTTTTTGATTTTGCAGACTAATACAAATACAGTACATCACCCCTGCGGTGTTCGTGGTGCGGATTATTTTAACCAACAAAAAATGAACGGAATCCCAATCTCTGAGTGTGGCTGTATACCCGGCATAGCGACTTTGTGCCCTTATAAGACCGGGAAACAATAAGCACTCAGGCGGAGTCCACCTGCTTGCGCAGGTTAAAAATACATCCGCCAAGCACGGCACGGTGGGGTTTTTATTTTTACATAAAAAATCTATTCTTGCCAAATATTATGTGTATCATAATGTTTGGAGGAATAGTATGAAAAATGGATGGAAACTCGCACTTGGCGGGCTTGCTGCAGGTGTGTGCAACGGAATTTTCGGCTCAGGCGGAGGTATGATTGCGGTACCCCTTTTGCAAAAAGCGGGGCTTAGTGCTCACAAAGCACATTCCACGGCTCTGGCGGTTATTTTGCCCCTTACGGTAGTGAGCATCTTTAGGTATGCTTCATTTGGTACAGTTAAGATGTCCGTGCTGGTCACCATTTGTGCGGGCGGCGTGGTTGGCGGAATTCTTGGTGCCAAGCTTTTAAAACGATTTTCGGGAAAGTGGCTTAGCCGTATATTCGGTGTGTTTATGATAATAGCAGCAGTAAGGATGGTGATGTCCTGATGCTACTTATTGCAAGCATTATATCGGGAGCCATCGGCGGTATGGGAATAGGCGGCGGAGTTGTACTCATACCCGTACTTACCTCGTTTTTTGATATAAGCCAGAAGAATGCACAGTTTATAAATCTTATATACTTTGTACCGCTTTCAATATGCGCTCTTTTTGTTCACATAAGGGCAAAGAGGGTAGATGTGAAAAAAGCACTTTTTATGGCTTTGGGCGGAATTGCGGGGGCACTTTTAGGGTGCGAAATTGCCGCAAGAATAAGCGTTGATATACTAAGGAAATTTTTCGGTTTCTTCCTGCTTTTTGTGGGAATAACCAGATTCAAAAATACAAACAAAAATGCGTCCGAAAGGGAGGATGTACATGACTAATGCAGGCATAGAAGCATTCAAAAAAGGACTTATCGGCAAAAAAATAGCAGTGCTTGGCATGGGTGTGAGCAATCTGCCCGCTCTTGACTTTTTGTCCCAATGCGGAAGTATTATCACTGCGTGTGATTTAAGAAAGGAGACCGATATCTCCAAAGAGGTAATGGACAAGATAAAATCCGTTTGTGATAATTGGCACTTGGGAGAGGACTACCTTGATTATCTTAATGAGCAGGACATTATATTAAAATCTCCCGGAATAAATCCATGGAACCCAAAGATACAGGAAGCTATTAAAAACGGCGTGGAAATCACCAGCGAAATGGAGATATTTATGTCTATTTGCCCCTGCAAAATGATAGGTGTAACAGGAAGCGACGGTAAAACAACAACCACCACCCTTATATACAAAATCCTCTTAGAAGAGGGTTATCGCTGTCACATAGGGGGAAATATAGGAACTCCTCTTCTAAACAAGGTAGAGAGTATGCTCCCCGATGACATAGTAATACTTGAGCTTTCAAGCTTTCAGCTTATGAATATGAGGGTTAGCCCGCAAATAGCGGTAATAACCAACATTACACCAAACCATCTGGACTATCACAAGGATATGTCTGAATATGTTGAAGCAAAAAAGCAGATTTTTGCTCATCAGGACTTCCAAGGCAAGCTTGTAATAAATGGCGACAGTGCAATAACAGCATCCTTCAACGGCAAGCAAAACGGCAGTGTTGAGGTTTTCTCCAGAAAATACTCCGACAGCGATGCCACCGTGTGTGACGGATATTTGTGCATTGGCAAAAAGAAGGTAGTGCCCGTTTCGGAAATTAAGATTAAGGGCTGGCACAATGCCGAAAACTATCTTGCTGCTATGCTTGCCACAAGGGAACTTGCAGACACTCAGTCTATGGCAAATGTTGCAAGAACCTTTGGCGGTGTTGAGCACCGTATGGAATTTGTAAGACACATAGACGGCGTAAACTTCTACAACGATTCCATAGGCACCTCGCCCACAAGAACTATGGCAGGGCTTACTGCTCACGAGGGCGACATTGTTCTTATAGCAGGCGGAAAAGACAAAAATCTAGATTACGATGAGCTTGGTGCACTAATAAGAGATAAGGTCAAGGTGCTTGTTCTTATAGGACCTACTGCAGATAAGATAGAAGAGTCTGTTAAAAAGGCATTTGGTGAAAGAGAGGTCACCATACCCATAGTTCGCCAGACAACATACGAAAATGCCGTCAAGGGAGCTTTTGCACTTGCAAGAGGAATTAGAAAAGACGCCGATGTTTCTGTAATTCTCTCTCCTGCAAGCACAAGCTTTGATATGTTTAAGAATTTTGAAGAAAGAGGAAAAGTTTACAAGGATTTTGTAAACTCACTTGTAAAGTAATATGAACATAACGGATACTATAAAAAAACTATCTTCGCTACACGCGGTTTCGGGATATGAATTTAGGATATCCCAGGACATAGCGGATATGTTTTGTCCGTATTGCGACAGCGTAAGAACAGATGCACTTGGCAGTGTTGTGGGCACAAAAAAGTCTAAAAATCCCAACGCCAAGTCAATAATGATAGAAGCACATATGGACGAAATAGGAATGATGGTTACCGATATCGATGAAAAGGGATTTTTGTATTTTACAAACATCGGCGGTATAGACACTCGTATTCTTCCGGGCAAAGAGGTGCTAGTTCACGGCAGGGAGGAGCTTGTTGGCATCATAGGAGCAAAACCGCCCCATGTGACAAGTAGCGAAGAGAGAAAAAAAGCAATTAGTGCAGATGATCTCTACATAGATGTTCTCTGCGACAAAAAAAGAGTAAATGAACTTGTATCCGTGGGCGACACAGTAACATTTTTTGACAGTTTTGAAAGCCTTTCGGACAAATTTATAAGTGCCAAGTCTCAGGATGACCGCACAAGTGTTGCGGTACTTTTGCTTGTAATGCAAAAACTAAAGGATGTAGAGCTTCCGTTTGATGTTCACTTTTGTGCCTGCGTTCAGGAAGAGGTAGGCAGAAGAGGTGCCGGAGCTCTTGCTACGGCAATAGACCCCGTGTTTGCTGTTGCGGTAGATGTGTGCCACGCCAAAACTCCCGATTCGTCAGGCTCGGTATTTACCTCAGGATGCGGCACGGTTATAAGCAAGGGTCCAAACATTCATCCCATTCTTTGCAAATGTGCAATAGATGTTATGGAGCAAAACGAAATAAAGTATGAGATAGATGTAGACGGCGGGGACACAGGTACAGATGCATGGGCAATCCAGACCGCCAAAGAGGGAATACCCACCATTTTATTTTCAATACCATTAAAATATATGCACACTATGGTGGAAACCTCTCATATCGATGATGTTATGGCAACGGCTGACGCCATAGCCTGTCTTATTAAAAATACTGAGGATGCGGAGGACATAGTATGCTGGGAATAGAAAAACTCACAAGTATAAATGCCGTGTCTGGAAATGAGCACAAACTAAGAAAGTTCATACAGGAGAAAATCACACCGTATGCAGACTCTGTAACCGTAGATACAATGGGAAACCTTATTGCCTTTAAAAAGGGTACAGAAAATGGCGGAAAAAGAGTGGTATTAAGTGCCCATATGGACGAGGTTGGCTTTATTGTATCCGATATCACCGACGATGGCTATGTAAAGTTTAAGTCAGTCGGCGGCATAGACGATAGAATAAAACTTTGCCAGAGAGTCGTAATAGGGGATAATAGTGTAAAAGGTGTTATAGGTGTAAAAGCTGTTCATCTGCAAAGCCCCGACGAGAGAAAGAGCGTTATAAAAGAAAAGGATATGTATATAGACATTGGTGCCAAAGACGGCGAAGAAGCAAAGTCTATGGTCAAGCTCGGAGATTATATTGCCTTCCAATCTGTCTACAGAGAAAACAGTGGTATCATAAAAGCAAAGGCACTCGATGACAGGGTAGGATGTGCACTCCTTTGCGAGCTTATAAAGAAAACCTACCAAAACGATATGTATTATTGCTTCTGCGTTCAGGAGGAGGTCGGACTGCGTGGAGCTACTATTGTTTCAAGAAGGCTTAAGGCAGATGTTGCAATAGTTCTGGAAAGCACCACTGCGTCGGACACACCGGGAACAAATGAGCATATGTATTCATCTGTTACAGGGGGCGGACCTGTTATTTCCGTAATGGACAAGGGCTCGTATTCCGACAAGGAGTTAAATAAGTTTATAATGGATGTTGCCAAAGATAATAACATTAAATTTCAGCTAAAGAAATCCAGCTTTGGCGGCAACGATGCAAGAGCATATCAGATAAGCTCTCTACCGTGCAGAACTGCGGTAATATCCCTGCCGTGCAGATACATTCATTCACCTGTAAGCTGTGCTTTGGCAGATGATGTACAGCTTATGCTTAAGCTCTCCGATTGTGTTTGTGAAAAGCTCCATAATTTTTAACTGCATTATGTATATTGTACAGTAAACAAAAGCATTTTTATGAAAAATGCCAAATGTGAAAAACTCTTTTTTTGTTTGTTGACTTAATTGGATTTTTGTATTAAAATATTAGGTAGAAAGTTTTGAATTTTAATGTAAACGGAGGTATGAAAAAATGTTTCCAAAAATTGGTATAAGACCTACCATAGACGGTAGAAGAGGTCCTTTAAAGGTTAGAGAATCCTTAGAAGACCAGACAATGAATATGGCGAAAGCCGCTAAGAAGCTCTTCGAAGAGAATCTTAAGTATTCAAATGGTCAGCCCGTAGAGGTTGTAATTGCAGACACAACTATAGGCCGTGTTGCAGAAGCTGCAGCTTGTGCAGAAAAGTTCAAGAGAGAGGGTGTAGAAATCACTCTCACAGTTACTCCCTGCTGGTGCTACGGCTCCGAAACAATGGATATGGAAAGAAACACCATTAAGGCTGTTTGGGGCTTCAATGGTACAGAAAGACCTGGTGCGGTTTATCTTGCAGCAGTTCTTGCAGGTCACGCACAGAAGGGACTTCCCGCTTTTGGTATCTATGGTCACGATGTTCAGGATGCTACAGACACATCCATCCCCGCAGATGTTGAAGAAAAGCTCTTAAGATTTGGCCGTGCGGCTGTTGCGGCAGCTTCCATGAGAGGTAAGTCCTATCTCCAGATAGGTTCCATCTGTATGGGTATTGCAGGCTCTATCATAGACACAGCATTTATCGAAGATTACTTTGGTATGCGTGTTGAGTCTGTAGACGAGGTAGAAGTTATCAGAAGAATGTCAGAGGGTATCTATGACGAAGCTGAATACCAGAAAGCACTTAAGTGGGCAAAAGAAAAGTGCAAGATGGGCTTCGACAAGAACCCTGTAGATATGCAGAAATCCGATGAGGAAAAAGAAAAGCAGTTCGAATTCGTTGTTAAGATGGCTTGCATCATAAAAGACCTTATGAACGGCAACCCCAACCTCCCCGAAGGCTGCGAGGAAGAAATGGTTGGTCACAACGCAATCGCAGCAGGCTTCCAGGGTCAGAGACAGTGGACAGACTTCTATCCCAACTGCGACTTCCCCGAGGCTATGCTTAATACCACATTCGACTGGAACGGTGCAAGAGAGCCAATGATTCTTGCAACCGAAAATGATGTACTTAACGCATTTGGTATGCTCTTTGGTAAGCTCCTTACAAACAGAGCACAGATGTTTGCAGATGTTAGAACATACTGGAGCGGCGACGCTGTTAAGAAAGCTACAGGCTACGAAATAGAAGGTAAGGCAAAAGAAGCAGACGGCTTTATTCACCTTATCAACTCCGGTGCTTGCTGTCTTGATGCAAACGGTGCTGCAAAGGATGAAAACGGCAACGGCGTTATGAAGCCCTGGTACGAAGTAACAGAGGCAGACCAGGATGCTATTATGGAAAACACAACCTGGAACATGGCAGACCTTGGCTACTTTAGAGGTGGCGGCTTCTCTTCCAGATTCTTAACAAAAGCACAGATGCCTGCTACAATGATAAGATTAAATCTTGTAAAAGGCTTAGGTCCTGTACTCCAGATTGCAGAAGGTTGGACAATAGACCTTCCCGACGAAGTTTCCGATAAGCTCTGGGCTCGTACAGACTACACATGGCCTTGCACATGGTTTGCTCCCAGATGCACAGGCGAAGGTGCTTTCAAGACAGCATACGATGTAATGAACAACTGGGGTGCTAACCACGGTGCTATAAGCTATGGCCACATCGGTGCAGACCTTATTACACTTTGCTCAATCCTTAGAATCCCTGTATGTATGCATAATGTTCCCGAAGACAAAATCTTTAGACCCAGTGCATGGAATGCATTCGGTATGGATAAGGAAAGCGCAGATTACAGAGCTTGCCAGACATACGGACCTCTCTTTAGATAATTCTGTAAATACAAAAACAGCTTTTGCGAAATGCAAAAGCTGTTTTTTTGTGCGGTAAACCAATTTAATAGTTGTACTTTTTGCGTTTTATTATCATAAATATAACAGACATTACAACAGACATAAATTCTGCCACGATTATCGAGAGCCATATTCCGTTTATGCCGAATATAATAGGGAGGATAATTACTGCTGCCACCTGGAATATCATTGTGCGGACAAAAGATATTAAAGCAGAGGTCAAGCCGTCGTTTAACGCTGTAAAAAATCCCGATGCAAAAATTGCAAATCCTGTGAAAACGAAAGACAGTATAAATATTCTAAATGCTGTGCAGGTCAGCTCCATAAGAGTATTGTCGTATCCCACAAACATCATAGCAAGAGGTTTTGCAATCACCTCACCCAGAATAGTTATAGATAATGAGGAGGCTCCTATTATAACAATGCTTTTTTTAAGAATTCCCTTAAGCTCTTTGTGGTTTCCCGCGCCGTCATGATAGCTTATAACCGGAGAGGTTCCCATACTGTAGCCTATAAATATTGCGGCAAAGAAAAGGCTCACATACATGAGAACACCGTAAGCTGCAACTCCGTTTTCTCCTGCATATTTGAGAAGCTGAATGTTGTAGAGAATACTTACAAGTGACATAGAGATATTGTTCATAAACTCCGAGGAACCGTTTGTGGCCGCCTTAAAAAGAGCTTTGGGGTCTATATAAGCCTGCCCAAGTTTAAGAAGACTTGAGTTTTTTCGGGAAAAATATATAATTGGGAGGAAACCTCCTACAAACTGGCTCATCGCAGTTGCAATAGAAGCTCCGGCAATACCCAGAGGAAACACCGCAACAAGCAGGGCGTCCAAAATGATGTTCGTAACACCCGACATAACAGTTACCCACAGACCGAGCTGGGGTTTTTCTGCCGCTACAAAAAAGCTCTGGAACAAAAGCTGTAGCACAAAAAAGGGCAAGGAAAAAAGCTGTATCTTTCCGTATAATATGCAAGGCTCAAGTGTTTCGCCTTCTGCTCCCAAGAGTTGAGATAGGGGGCGGATAAATATTAATCCCAAAATGGCAAGCACAATACCCAGTGCAAAGGATACATACACAAAGAGCGAAAAATGGCTGTTCGCCTCTTTTGGCTTTCCCTCACCGAATTCCTTTGCCACTACTGCACTTCCGCCTGTTCCGAACATAAAGCCGACAGATGCTATAATCATAAGCAGGGGGTAGATGAGATTTATTGCGGCAAATGGAATTTTGCCGGCAAAATTGGACACAAAAAAACCATCCACCACTCCGTATATGGATGTGAATATCATCATCGCAATAGAGGGCAGAGTAAAACGAAAAAGCTTTTTGTATGTAAAATGATCTGAAAGTTGGATATCCATTTTTTGCTCCTTTTTGGTTTTGTTGGTATTCTAACACACATAGCATTATATTGCAATATAACGGAAAAATTTTTGGTGTGCAGTTGTACACAAAACCCACCATACCAAGAACACACTCTTGCCGCAAATTACAGCAAATTTTATTGCACATTTGAAGAAATGCACAAAAACTTTCGTAAAAGAGAAAAACAAAAGAGTTTTACAATAATTTTTCTTGATTTCTAAGAAAACAAGTGGTATTATAGACACAGTATTTCGGAGGTGGCAATATGCGAAATTTTAATAAATCAAAAAAGCTCGACAGTGTTCTTTATGATGTGCGTGGACCCGTTGTTGAAGCGGCATCGCTTATGGAGGAAGAGGGCGCACAGATTCTTAAGCTGAATATCGGAAACCCTGCACCTTTTGGATTCAAAGCTCCGGATGAAGTTATATATGATATGAGAAAGCAGCTTGTTGATTGTGAGGGGTATTCGGATTCCAAGGGTCTGTTTTCTGCCAGAAAAGCAATTATGCAGTACGCACAGCTTAGGAATTTTCCAAACACATCAATAGAAGACATATACCTGGGCAACGGCGTGAGCGAGCTTATAAATTTAAGTATGTCTGCACTTTTAAATGACGGTGACGAGGTACTGGTACCCATGCCCGATTATCCGCTCTGGACAGCGTGCGTTACCCTTGCGGGGGGTAAGGCTGTTCATTATGTGTGCGATGAAGAGTCGGACTGGTATCCTGACATTGATGACATAGTAGCCAAAATTACTCCCAAGACAAAAGCAATAGTAATTATAAATCCCAACAATCCCACAGGGGCATTGTATGAGAAGGATTTGCTTGTGAAAATTGCAGACATAGCGAGAGAGCACCAGCTTATAATCTTTTCGGACGAAATTTACGACCGACTTGTTATGGACGGTGAAGAGCATATTTCCATAGCTTCTCTGGCACCGGATCTGTTTTGCGTAACATTTAGCGGTTTGTCCAAGTCTCATATGATTGCAGGCTTCAGAGTAGGGTGGATGATACTTAGCGGAAACAAAAAAATTGCAAAAGGTTATATGCAGGGGCTTAATATGCTTGCAAATATGCGTCTGTGCTCCAATGTTCCGGCACAGTCCATAGTGCAGACGGCACTTGGAGGTCACCAGAGTGTCAAGGACTATGTTGTTCCCGGCGGAAGACTCTACGAACAGAGAGAGTACATATACAGAGCACTCAACGACATCCCCGGAATATCAGCTGTAAAGCCCAAAGCGGCGTTTTATATATTCCCAAAAATAGATGTAAAGAAATTCAATATTACAAACGACGAAAAGTTCGCTATGGATTTACTTAGGGAAAAGAAAATTCTTCTTATAAACGGCAGAGGCTTCAACTGGAAAGACCCCGACCATTTCAGAGTGGTATATCTTCCCAGAGTGGAAATACTTGAGGATGCAGTTGGGAAATTAGCAGATTTCCTAAGTACCTACAAGCAAAA